>NZ_VJYC01000004.1:0-201923 GCF_030400235.1 Leuconostoc sp. UCMA20149 | reverse complement strand
TAACTGATCAAGATTTGATTGGTAAAAATTATGATCCTAGGAAACTATTAGCACCTGGTGTCACGGCCGTGGAAACGAGTTTGGCAGAACGTCTGGCTGTTTTCGGTGCTTCATCACACTAAAAAAACGCTAACACATTAATTAATGTGTTAGCGTTTTTTCGCTATTCTTTGAGTTTTCGAACAGAATCTCGCTCCACCATGAGTGATTCGTAAACAACAGAGTCCACTTTATGATGATTTATTTTTTGCAATAATAGCGTAGCTGCATCACGTCCCATCATTTGCTGCGCATGCGTCATTGTCGTTAATCTAGGCGACATATACTTTGACAGTTGAAAATCATCAAATCCAATTATCGAGACATCTGTCGGTATTTTTAAGCCAATGTCATTAACTAAATCCATAATTCTGATGGCTAGTTGATCATTATACGCCAAAATGGCCGTGGGCCGTTCTGATGATGTTTTCAATAATAAATCATTCATTTGCTGAAGCGCACTATTAACATTATCAGATTGATACATGATAGGTTTACAGAAAGGAAGTAGTGAAGAATGATCTTGATAAGCCTCAAGATAGCCATTTAATCTGTGAACGCCTTGAAGATCATCAACTTGAAAAACACCTACAATTTTTTTATGATTTTTAGAAAAAAGGTAGTTTGTTGCCTGATAAAAAGCATGTTGATCATCACTAACTAGTGATGTTCCTTGAATATTTTTATAGGCAGCGTTAATAAAAATAACGGGAATTCCTAATTTCTCAATTTCTTTATACAGGTCAATATTGGTTGTTTCACTCGCGCTTTTTGTTGGTTCAACAATTAATCCCCCGAGATTTTGTCGCATAAAATTTTTTAATGCTGATCGTTCTCTTACAGGATCATTGTGAGTGTTCGCTAATATAAAAGAAAAATTATGCATTGATAAAACTTGGTCAATGCCGTCAATAATGGCAGGAAAAATATATGACGCAATATGCGTGGAAATAACCCCTACTACTTGTGGCACACTTTCTTTTTGCAATATTTCCGTTTTATCTGCTACAAAAGATCCACCACCTTGAATACGATAAATAAAGTTTTCGTTTTCTAAATCAGAAATAGCTCTTCGCACAGTGTAACGACTAACTGAAAATGCGGACATTAATTCGCTTTCAGTAGGTAACTTTTGGTCAACACTGTAGTCTCCACTCAATATTTTATCTAAAATATATTGTTTAATAATTTCATATTTATTAGTTTTCATAAATTTAACCACCACGATAAACCATCACAATTTTTGTTAGCACGTAAGAGACACAACTGCATTGTATCGCGACTAATTTTTTTATGGAGATATGGTAATATATTGCGCTATCAACAATTATTGCTAATCACTAACTGTTATTTAATAATGCCACCACTCCAATTTCATACTCAATGGCTGAACTTCAAATCAACATCTTCCAAGTCAAGCACGTGGCGCGTCACACTTGCTGCCCCACCAAGCAAAGTTGCTTGATAGACAGAGTGATTTGCAAATAATAATTCTGATTGACAAGTTGGATTCAGATCTTGATACACTTCAATCACACGGCCTAATAATTCCGGCATTTCAGCGATAAAACGTGAGTGAATAAAGAGCGCTTGTGGGGCATAGGTTTGTATAATATCATAAGCCATTTGCGCAATGCCACGGACCCAATCATCAATTAACGCTGTTGTTTCTGGTGCATTATGACTAGCACAAGCCACAAAATCAGCACGGACGACTTCTTTTTTGCCTAAAGCCTCGGCCAAACGTTTCAGCATGGCGTCTTCAGAATATAAATCTTCCATGCGAATAATTTCCTTATTCTGAGACCAAACAATACTGCGACCAACTTCACCAGCGCGTCCAGCCAAACCACGATATAACTGACCATCAATAATAATTCCAGCACCAATACCATAGTGAATATTGAGTGCAATTAAATTATCATATTGATCAATTTGTCGGTAATCATGATAATCCCGAATATAGACAGCCGCATAGTTAGCTTCGTTTTCTAGTAAAACTGGCACACTAATTACTTGTCCAAGTAAATCAGCCAAATCAATACCTGAATAATCAAAAAAAGGAGAGTATGTCACTTGATTTTGATCAACAACACCATGCACGCCAACCGCAATTCCCATAACACCCTCTTGCGTACCATATTTTTGCGGTTTAATGCGATGCAAATTTTTCATCATTAAATCCACGACTTGTTTTAGTGTCAAGCCATCAACGTCAAATTCATCAGTCGCAATGACTTCACCACTCAAACGTACCTGTGCCATTCGTAAATGATGGCGTCCCATGTCAAATGCTACCACAAAACCGTAATTACGATTGAAACGAATCATTTTAGCCTTGCGACCACCTGTTTCGGTTGTATCCCCTTCGCCCAAATCTTCAATGAAACCAATATCATCTAAATCACGGTAAATTGAGCTAATTGTTGATTTATGTAATTCTAGGTCAACCGCTAGTTGGGCACGCGACGTTTCTTTAGCATTAAATAACGCTTGTAAAACTAAGCGCTGATTATGATCCCGCATGGTGATTTGATCTGTTTTCTTCATAGCATCGCTGGCATTAAAACAACCAGCACCTCTCCCTTATTTGTGATAATGATAAACAATTTCTGCCACACGGGTTTCATCTTTTTTCAAACGCACGTCACCAAAGGCTGGAATATTTTCAGAGTTTGGTAATGTGTGGGGTTCCAAGGCAACTGCCACCCATTTATGTCCGTTGCCATGATTATTTATCATATCCGATGTCATCGAATTGGCGGTGAAAACAACTAACCCATTTCGATGAGATATTACATCTATTGTACGCGAACTAACCTTATCTTTCAAACTAGCAATTTTTGGTCCTTGAACGACAAAGACATCATCAAAGCCATGCTCTGCGGTTGTTTTATCCAAAGTTGCTAACGCAGCGCCCAAATCCGGCGCCATTCTCAAATCAAATGGCGAATTATGATTGGCCATCGTCTCTCCAGTTGGTACTTTCCCAGTATCAACTGCCAAATGAACTTTACTATTGAGATGCAATTCATGGTTGGAGACATCATCAGATTGGCTTAAATTAAAATAAGCATGTGACGTCGGATTAAATACACCATCAGTTTCACGTTGCGTCCCGCTCATAGTCAAGGCCACAGTATCGTCATCTGAAAGTGTGTAGCGTATTTCCGATTCCAAATTCCCCGGAAAGCCATCTTGTGCTGACGTTATAGTCGCCGTCAAGACAATACTATTTTGATCAAATTTTACGGCAAACATCGTATTGGACCAACCATTACCACCACCATGTAGCGAATTATCACCTTCATTTTGTGGTGTTTGAATCAATTGATCGCCAAGCTTGAATGTTGCATCTTTAATACGACCGGCAACGCGCCCAATCAGACGATTGATATAAAAAGGATTATCGGTGTAACCTGACATCTCCGGTGCTGACAATAACATATTAACTCGTGTTCCTTCGTCAATGACCGAATATTCATGCCAAATACCGGCATAGTCGAGCACTGTAATCCGCGTGCCATTCTTATTTTCTAACGAATAAGCAGACACTTTTTGTCCTTCAAAGTTACCAAATGTTTGAATGGTTGTTTTCATTTTTAAAGTCTCTTTCATTTTTGATTTAAAAAAATCAGTCTAACGACTGATTATTGTTACTAATTTGCAACAGGTGCATCATTTAAATGATTCTTACGATGACGTAAGCTCGCTTCAATTTGTTCTAGTGAGCGACCACGCGTTTCTATGGTAAACTTGTGCACGAACCAAATGGAAATGAAGCACATCACCGCATAGAGATAGAATAAATTACCTGTACCAAAAGCACTTAGCAATGGTGGGAAGGTCAGTGAAACAATCGTGTTCGCTGTCCAGTTGACCACAGCACCAAATGAATTACCTAAACCACGGATATTGAGTGGGAAGCTCTCACCAATCATAACCCACATGACAGGACCCCATGTTGCAGAGAAGAAAGCAATGTAGATTGTCAATGCAATCGCAGCAAGATACGAACCAAACTTGCCTGTACCTGAGAGTTGCATACCAACTGACATCAAAATCAGCGAAATACCCATCCCCCATGCACCGTAAATCAACATTTTCTTACGATCAATTTTGTCCATAATCATGACCGCAACCCAAGTCACAATCACGTTAAAGATACCAATGCCAATGTGTGCCATCAAGGCTGCCGAGACACCAAATCCAATATCAGTGAAAATCGTCGGTGCATAGTAAAGTACCGTGTTACATCCCATGGTTTGTTGGAAAATCGCCAATCCCATCGCCATAATAAGCACTGGCCGGCTAAGTGGACCAAACAAGTCAGAAAGACCACCAGTTTTGGCAGCTGCTTGTAATTCAATGTCACCTAATTCGGCTTCAACCATTTTTTCATCTTTGCTAAACATTGCCAACACTTCACGTGCTGCTTCATTGTCGCCTCGGCGTACCAAATATCGTGGTGACTCTGGCAAAACAAGACCACCAAAGAATAAAGCTAACGCTGGTAAAGCTGCCAAAGCCAACATAATACGCCAGCCAAACGTCAAGTCTTGCAACAGATAGTTAGAAATATACGCAACTAAGATACCAGTCATAATCATCATCTGAAATAATGACGCAACCCCACCACGTTTGTCGGCGGGTGCCATTTCAGATAAGTAAGTTGGAATGAGTGACGATGCGCCACCCACGGCTAAACCTAGCACTATTCGTGATGCTACTAAGTGAGCAAAATCAGGTGCTAAACCTGACCAAACCGCACCAACTAAGAAAATGATTGATGACAGCAATAATAACTTTTTACGACCGAATCGATCTGACATCGGTCCAATCACAGCGGCACCAAGAATGGCACCCACAAGGACTGCGGAAACAACCCAGCCTTCTTGCCATTTGGTCAAAGTCAACTGTTTAGAAATAAACAATATGGCACCGGAAATCACACCCGTATCATAACCAAACAATAACCCACCTAAAGCACCAAAGAAGTAAATAAAGCCCGCCGATAATTTATGCACTTTCATTTGTAAGACACTTTCTGTTTAAAAACGTATAATCAATTGAAGTAACAATTACTTGAGATACTATTGCTTATTTATATGTTATTTTTAATAAAATCGACTCTCTGATTTCTGCCATGAATAACTACCGTCAGCTTCTTGGTAATCACCCAATTCCTTATAATCAAAGAAATCAAATTCTGCTGTTGAGTCATAGCCTGAATAATCGACTGCAGCTAATCCAACATAAGCCCCCGTGAAGAAACCACCATATTCGCGTACGACATAGTCATCTGACAATACCGCAGCATCTAATGTAATGCCTGTTGCAATCCAGTTTTGACCATCGAATGAATAGTAATAAGTATATGATTCCTTACGATTTTCGGACTTAAACCAAACGTATTCCGTACCTTCAGGAATCACCGGCGCATCGTCTTTAAAGTATGATGTGTATGATCCGTTACGCAAGCCACCTTTATTTTCACCAACTTCAATGACATTTTTACCGTCATCATTTTTTGTAATGAAAATAAACGACCAATGTGAGTGGTTGTAGTAATTAGTCAAACCAGCCATTGCTTGATATGAATATGGATCAAACTTTACTTTGGTTTCGGCATCAAAGTAGAAAGCTTGCCAACGGCGTGCAATCAAAGATAAGTCAAACGTGTTAGCCAATGAACCTTGACCGCGTAACACTAATTTGCCCGCGCCAGTGTGACCCATCTTTTCAGTAAATGGTACACGTAGTGTGTTCCAGTTAATGTCAAGCTTGTCATCAGTAAAGTCATCATGTTGTGAATGATCAGCTGGTGCATCAGTCAAAATAGCGTCCTTAGGGGCTTCGACAAACGTTGAACCACCATGACCACCAACAACTCGTGGCCAACCTGCTTCATCCCATTCAACTTTTTGAATTGATGACTCGCGACCTAATGTTGACCAACCGCGTGGATCCGTAGCACTCTCCGTTGGATGATTCCAAGGACGAGCTGACAAGGAAGCATAATACCACTCGCCCCCCGGTGTATCAACAAGAGCGCCGTGCCCTTGCTTTTGCAAGTAAGCATTTGGCGTGTCAAAGTTAGTTAAGAATGGTCCTTCTGGTTCGCGTTCAAATGACAACGCATCCAAAGTCTGTGAACGTGCAACGACTTCTTGATGAGTAAAGATCGTACCACCTTCCGCCGCAAACAAGTAATATTGACCCTTAATTTTATACAAATGTGGGCCTTCAACTAACTTAACTTCAGTCCCTTCCCAAATTGTACGGGCTGTTTCTGGCTTTAACTTCATTGTTGTTGTATCGAATTCAGTCAAAGTAATACCATCAAATGGGTGATGATACTCGCGATGATCCCATGTCTGTTGCACAAGATACTTGCGACCATCATCGTCATGGAACAATGAGGCATCAAATCCAACACCATTCACCAAAATTGGATCTGACCATGGCCCTTCAATGGATTCCGCAGTTGTCAAGTAATTTTTCATGTCTTTAAACGAGCCATCGGTAATTTTAACATCCGTGAAAATTAACCAGAACTTACCGTCGGCATAAGACAAGTCTGGTGCCCAAATACCACCTGATGATGGGTTGCCTTTCATATCCAATAGTGTCGTTGTATCAAGGACATTTTTAACTAAATTCCAATGCACCAAATCTTGTGAGGCGTGAATTCGCACACCTGGGAACCATTCAAATGTTGATGTCGCAATATAGTAAGTATCTGCCACACGAATAATAGATGGATCTGAGTTAAATCCCGGTAATACTGGGTTTTGAATCTGCATAGTATGCTTTCCTTTCTTACTACCAAACCGGCTTCCGTATATCTGAAAGCGGTATCATTTCTTTTACAAAATATATCTTACCACGGTTAGTTTGTTCGTGCAACCAACTATGATATATTTTTAATCCAAAACGGCACATTCTTGACGTTTTGGTACACGTCTTCTCAGCACTAACATATAAATAATGCACCCACTCATAATAAATACCCATATCAATGGCACAAACACTGTTTCAAAACTAATGGCATGAACTGCTAAAAGACTCAATAACATCGAGACATCATTCCAGACATAACAAGATAAACTCTCTGAATATGGCGCCCGTTTAATTTTCTGAATCGTTGGAATAATTGCCAAGGCTTCAACAATCGCCAAAATAAACAATAACTCACCCTGCGTCAGCCCGTGAACCAAGGTCAACAAAAGTGGCACTACAACGGCGCCTAACATGGCCAAAATAAATCGTCGATTGGTTGGTTGTTCTTTGGCGTATTTAAGACCCATAACACCAAAATATGAAAAAAAGACGACGCTCAAAACCATTGATGTTGCACCAAAACCGCCACGATTAGCCAAAATAATCACAGCCTCAATTAACGAAATTAATGCCCAAATCATATAGGTCGCAAAATTAGGTTGGAATTGCCCACGCTTCAACGCACGAAGCGCTGGCACATTACGATAAAATACCGCTAACATTGCTAATCCACCTAACCACGTTTGTATATGTAACACCAGTCTATCCTCACTTTCTTATCACACCACTGACTATCATGATCAACCTTTACTTTGCTATTTATCATAACAAATATTTATTATCGTGCGTTAAAGTTCATATTTTGTTCACAAAAATTACTTTTTTATATGAAATAAGCGTGATAACCAGCCATGTTTGTTGGTTGTCACCATGTTATCATCTTCAATAAAAGGTACTTCTGCTAATTCAGGTGTTTCGTAATACAATTTTTTTAATCGTGCAGTATTCGGGTTTCGTAATCCCGGCATCTGCGTGAGTAGCGGTTTCTGCTCACTTTCGTCTAACCTAATGAAAGCATCATCTAATGAGATAGTTGGGTATGTTTTGCCGTCATTCAAAACAGATTGCGTCGTACGATTACGCTGATTACCCGCTAAATAAGTGGTAGGTTGTACAATGGCATCAGATGAAATAACCGCTTTCCCAGTCATTTGTTTTTGATAATATCCGGCAGCGTAACTTGAAATAGGACCATAACCTATAAATTCGATGATTGACGCATGGCTTTTAACTTTTGCATCCTGAATGATTTGTTTAAGTGCTGTTTCGTAAGTACTGCTTGTTGTTTCATTAACATAAAAGCCGGCCAATAAGCGACCATCAGCGATATATAACACATTTTGCTGAGTTGGCACAATCCACTGATGTGCGTAATCCGTCATATTGTCACTTGGTTCTGAAAAAATGACGCGCAATGTTTGACTTGTCACTAGAGAAGCTTCTTGTAAGTACCAATACAGGTCTTCACCACTATCAAAACGCTCATGATGGTCGCCCGCCAACAATGTACCATTGGTCAACGCAAGACGAATGGTAAACTCATGGAAAATAATATGTTCTGCTCCAGCAGTAATCAATTCAATTTCGTAAGCATCATAATTTTTAGGCACTTCAAACGTCATGATATCTTTGTTTTCATGATAGGCTACAATTTGGCGATGATAGACATCAAAAAATGTAATCGTTAAGTAGCCAAACATGTGATTGGCGTTTGTAATGTCGCGTTCTAATTCATACGTTTCGCCCTGAACTAAATAGGGAAGATCTGCAAGCTTGTTACTTACAATGTAATCACGTTTTGAAGCCCACCTTGCAACCACTTGGCCGCTTGGCAGCCATTGATTTTCGTAAAAAACTTGGTTCATCCGGTCAAATCGGATATTTGCCCCTTGTAATTCTAACAACTCTGTCTGTGGTGTCCAATAAATATGATATTGCATAACGTCATTTACCCCCATCGCCTTGAAGCGACCATCTCTTATCGCGTAACGTGTAAAGTCGATTTTTGATGAAAGTAATCATTTCAGAAATCTTTTCAATATGATAACCATGCTCTTCAAAATGGGTCAGGTGCACATGTTGCTCGCGGAAAAAGTCTAATAATTCAGGCAAACTTTCACCATCATATTCATCCAAATCCATTGTAAATAGTGATACATCAATATTTTTCCAATCAATTTGTTTGATATGTTGCCACAATTTTTCGTCAAGAACTACTGTGTCTTCCTTTGACATACGTCCTGTCAAATGTCGACGCATATCAAGCGTCCAATCAGTATTACGATGATGTGGAAAGTCCATTTTAGCTGAAAAAGAACCCAAATTAATAATCGGCTTAGAAATCACAATTGCAGCTGGCTGAATGTCAGCAGCATAATACATCGCTGGATAGCTGCCCATCGAATACCCGTGAAAGATAACGTCATCCCCAGTGATCCCAAGTTCCGCCATCGCTTGGCGAATACGATCTATCACCGTTTGTTCAAAAATTTTAGTGCCCACTTCAAAAACGCCACCTTGTGTGCGCGAATCCGTAAACAGCAGGTATGGCGTCTCCAGCTCATCAAACACACCCATCAATTCAAATCCATCTGAAAAGAGCCGTGATCCAGCAAAAGATACAATTAAAGGCTTATTTCGCATACCGGGATTAAAATAACTTAAGACCTCTTCTCCTTCAGAAGTGAGGTGCCATTCACCACCCGGTAGCAAGTGTCCTAATCCATGACGTGTCCTGCGTTGGTGTAGCGCGTGTAACGATACTTGACCACGCCCTTTTGCCATGACAATCACTTGATAGTTAGCATAATCAGACAAACCACCAATCGGTGTCAAAGCGTGCAATGGTTCGCCACTGACAATTTGAACTTGTTGTATCTTATCATCCCGAAAAAATACAAATTTCAAGGCAACTTCAATATTTCCTTGCGTCTCATGTTCCAACCAAACTAAATTTTCACGGTTAGGAGATAAATCACCGGCTAAAACTTTTAAATACCCTAGCGCTTGCCACTGTGACCCAAAATCACCACTAAATTGCGTCAAAAAACGACCACCACGTGATAAATGACCGGTTACTTTTTCTGACGGTACGAATTGTTGTTCACTAAAACGCGTGGCAAACCCAATCTGTCCGAAATACAAGTCCGTCTCAATTCTTTGAACCACCCGATCCGGTGTAAAATCATCAAAATAAAATGCCCGACGCGCCTGTAAAATTGCTAACCATTCCGGTAAAATATTTTTCGTTAAGTAAATCACGTGAAAAGCTGGGCACTGGTTGACATAATCGAAAACAGCTTGATTATCTTGAATTTGATTAGTCAACAAAACGTAATTATATTGATTGGCTGGTTCATCTTCTTCCGGTGACTCTACTAACGTATGAATCTCAGAAACAGGCATATAATGCCAATCAAAAAAATCTGTTTGGGTAATTTGTCGCCAATCAGTATCTCCAATTTGTAGAATTGCAATTTTTCGTTTCATTTAGCTATTCCCCCAGTGGCTTTACTTGATCAAACACCCGCTGCCATTTGGACCAAAGCACTGTATCGTAGTAATTCTCAGAATGCTTGAATGCTTCATTTTTAGCAAATGCCCAATCATTGATATTATGTTGATAAAACTGAATCTTAGCGCTCAGTTCATTGACATCATCAATAATGAAACCATTTTGATTTGCCAACACGAATGGTGTTTTAACAGCATTGATTTGTGGAATCAGGGCTGATAAGGCCAAAGTTTGTAGGTAGGCGTTTGGTTGTGTGTTTAAATCAACCAACACACGGACTTTTTCAATCGCTCGTTGCTGCTTTTCCTCAGTAGGCGCGATGTTTATGATAAAGCGCTCCGCGAATGTTTTTATCGTTGCGGGCTGGTTGCCAGCCATTTTAAGTTCATCTGACAAACCATTATTGTCCAACAACTCATCATCTATGTCAGTCGATTGATCACTTGTTTCGATCAGATTGGTAACCGCTTGTGATAATGCAACCGGTGTGTCGACAATGACGCGCGCATGTTCGTTGTCCCGTAATATCGTGATGAACTGAGAAACGACAGCCAATTGTTGTGCAATCGTTTGATCAGCCACCCAATAATAATCAAGATTGGCGGTTTCTTGAGACTTTCCTTCTGACAAAATAGTCGCAAATGTGGGAATATAATGCTGATTTACCATTGTTGTGCTCACATTATCGGTAACGACTGCTTTCACGCACTGAGGTAGCGTCATCTTTGACGTTTCGCGTCTTTCCTGGGCGCTGTAAATAATATCATGTTGTATGTCGTTTTCTAGCAAAAACTGATTGATAACATCAGTTTGCGTTACAATTAATGGTGCTTCATCACTGATCTTACTGATTTTTTGTTTCAAAATAGCTTGAAATAAAACTGTCGTATTGGCGAATTTTTTGGCACCGAACCACGTCTCTTTTGTTGTCACAACCTGATCTGGTAGCGAAACATGCATAGCAACTTCACCACTAGGCGTCAAATAATCAACAGCAGTTTTCTCACCATTAACAAAATAGGTTGTCCGAGACACAAAACCGCGATCATCAATATCTAAACAAGTTTTTTGATGATCATTTTCATAAAAAATAATGGCTACGATTTGCCCTAAATTATCGCCATCTAATTGAATTTTGGCAAATAACTTGTCATCTTGCATTGCCACAATCTGGTCGGGCATTTCTACAAAATAAACCGTCTCTGGCCAACTAAAATCTTGTAAAGCCACCACGCGAGTATCAGTCAAACCGACCTCTTGTATATCATCATATAGTGACCAATATGTCACATGATCTAGATTTTTAGTATGAAACATTGAACGCAGACGCGTCAAATAATCCACCAATAACAAATTCACATCACAGCCTTGCGACTGAAATAATTGTGCTTGATGAATACTGTCATTGCCTTGTGGCATGGCCTGTTCATTTTCATGCCAATCTGGCAAAATATGAATGGTTGTCATGACATTTTCTCCAATTTATTGCTGGCATACCCTGCTTTAATGAGCCGTTGATAATCATCTTTTGACACGATAACCCGTTTAATTTTATGTTGATCGTTGGTTAAAATTTGTATCAAATTCGGGTAAATCTGACCTTGATCATCAATCACGCCTGCCGGCATGGTCAGTTGTGTGTTGTCCGGTGCAAAGTCCAACTCACGACCTAACTGCGTAATATCAAATGTCACTTCTGGAAATGATGACATGACATCTAACAAATAAGTATCTGCCGAACTGAATTGTGATTGTCCATGAACGACAAAATTACGAGCACCATTGAAATAATAATCAACAGTCGACAACTCCCCCGTCGTTTGGTAAAAATCACTTTCCAGTAAATCCCCTTCACTAAAGAATTGGCGAGCAAATAACGTCCCATCTCGATGGTAAATGTCCTTATAATCAAGCTTCCCATCGGTATCTAACCATGAAACAGCCTGTACAATTCTGGTGGATTGTGGAAACCACTTCACTTGCGCCAATTCGCTACCCAAGCTCACAACACTACTCGTCCAATCTTGATTAACGACAATTTGTGCATCATTTGGCACCGACAAATCACTCCACCAGATGCCTTTAGAGACGTCAATTTCAGTCAAATATTGTTGCCGGTAAACATCAAATACTTTTTCTGGCGCAATATGGTGTGCCTTAATCAGTGATACGGCGTCTTCGTGTGGGGTAGCTAACCATAATTCATCACTATGACCATTAGCCACTTGCTCAATTTGCCATTTAATACCAGCAAAGTTTTGATAGACTAAGCTATTGATGAGTTCAACTTTCATGATTAACCCTCCTAATCAACGCTGACCACTTTTTAGCAATTTCTTGTGTTTGATATTTTTTGGCGACTGCTTCAGCGCCACGTGATAAATCAGCATAATGCGCTGTTGATTGAAAGACTGCCGCCATGGCTTGACTCAATTGCACAACATTTTTTTCAGTTGCATCTTGGTGGCGTTCAAAGGTTGCTAAATGACCATTCAGACCTTCTTTGACCAATTCCTGTGCACCAAAAAAATTAGCATAAGTCGCAATTGGTAGCGCATCACTAATAGCCTCAATATACGTCAAACCAAACCCTTCCGAATAGGAGGCTGACACAAAAGCGTCGTATTGCTTCAAATCATCAATAACATGTTGACTCAAACCCGCCAAAGTCACAAATTTCTGTAATTTGAGCTCACTAATGCTCTTTTTAATATGAGGTATATCACCGCCATCACCATAAATAGTTAGGGTAGCATTTAGTCCTTGATCCCGTAACAATTTAATTGCTGACACGATTTGAGTGATATGTTTTTCTGGATGAAGACGGGATGCTGTCACAAATCGCGCCTCTTTTCCTGACCAATGGCGCGCCGGCATAACAGTTTCGACACCACCAACCGGAATAGTGGTAATTTTATCAAGTTGTTTCTGTCCAACACGTGACAAATCAGCTTTCATCGCTTGCGTTTGCACTTCAGTGGCGTTAATGACAGCAGACATATCGTCAAGGTGATCAAACATGTATTGATAATAATTATTCCAAAGTGGATGTGCCCCTTCAAATTGCGCCAAATGGGCAGCATGAACAACATCAAGTAATTTGACACCGGCACCCTGGCGTTTCAGATGAATCAGAGCTTCTTCATGTTCTTGCCCTCGATCAATGATGTAAAGACTATTAGGGTAAGTCTGATTTAACTGTTCATAAAAAAACATCACTAAAGCTTCATAAGTTTGGAAAAAATAATCTCGCCCTTTAAAGTTAAATAATCGTATGCTAACAGCTTGCTTTTTTCTGGAACCAGAATCACGATAATGCCACATTATTTTGTGATTGCCATTGGTTAAAATCACACGGTCGTCATCTACCAAATAAAGTTTACGCTCATCAGAATACCGCTTCACGCGTTGAATCGTTTCAAAATACCCACCTGTTGTTTGACGATCAAATCGCCGTTGCGTATGCGTTTGATCCCATAATACTTCTTCATGATACTCGCTCACCTCACGCAATCCATTGCGCAAATAATCATCCGGATCATCACTTAAAAAATAATCATAAAGCCCAATTACTTCAGATTCTTGCAAATGCCATTCCGCTGCATGTTCATGCAGTTTTGGTAGTAAGTCTGAATAAATCATCTTGAAGGGTTGGTGTGCTTGCCGAAAAATATCCGCACGATAAAATTGCGCGTGCTCCACACCACTGTTGCCATGTCCAATTGCTTTGTTCACAAAAAAGATCACGATAAATTCCTTTCTACTGCTCACTTAAATTAATTATTGTTCTGCGATATTAATCAGTTCTTTACCGTCTTTGGCAGCATACAAAATATTTTGACTATTGTTCACACCCATCAGTTCTAATGTATATCCTGGTTTGAAAGCAGTACCAATTGTTTTAGAAGTTGTTTTTAATGAATTGGTGAAAGACTGCCAGCCGGTTGTGGCCGCTTGACTAGGGTGAGCCTCAACGACACTCACACTCTCAGCCAATTGTGTTTTGGCATATAAACGCAGTTGAAATGCTTTCGTTTTTTCATCAAATGACACATCACCAATCTGTTGATAAGCTGTGTCTAGGCTCCGGGCATATTTTGTTTCTTGTAAGGAAAGTGCCTGTTGCTGATCTTCTGCTGATGTTGTTGGAATTTCAATCGTACGCGATCCGCTGACATTTTCAAAGCTCTTTTGCATGGCCGCTCTTTGACTAGCAGTCAGCTGCGCCACTTTTCTAGTAGTGTCTTGTCGTGATTTAATTTGTTTAATTGTTGCTGGTAACTTACTTGCACTCCAGACAGTACCACCAATCAGCAAGAGGGTTAAAAATAATGGCACAAAAAGTGTGCCATACTTGCGATAATTTTGAATTGTAAAAGTCACCATCATTAACGTCAATATTATGAACATAATAAGTAAGAATATCATTATAATCCCTCTTTTAACCAGTTTAGCATAAAAAAGTCTCCATAAATGTGGTTTATATCACAATTATAGAGACTTTTTATCTAATGATGCAATATCCTTAATAAATTACTTTGTTTCTGCATCACCTTCTTTTTTACGACGTTTTGCTGCCAATAAGAAGCCCGAAATTAAGATCAGCGGCGTTAAAATCTCTAAGATTAACCTAATGTTGAATTTGTCACCCGTTTCATATTGTCCAATCAAAATACGACGTGCCGTAATAATTTTCGGATTTTCTGGTAACAGACCTTTCAGAACTGTTGCCTGACTGGGTACACTCAAGCTATTCGTGCTAGTTACTTTTTCGGCACTAATTGTTGGCGCCGTAGTAGTCAACTTTGCTGTCATATTCGAACCAGTTGTCGATTCAAGTGTTTGGACACGATCGGTTGCTTGATTTTTCATGACAATATTGCCAGTTGTGTCATCTACTTGTGATTTTGACTGACGTTCACTTGATACCTCTGACTGATGTAGACTAGTCAACGTTGAATCAAACTCACTCGTAAATTCGCTTACTGATTGCGATTTTGACTCACTCGTTGATGTCTCATCAGACGGCATCACGCGAACGCTTGTTGAGTCACTTTGGTTGACAATTGCCGTACTTTCGCTTAATGACGTGGCATCTGATAACTTAACACTAGTGGCATTATGCTCACTCACTATTATTGCGCTTGTTGATTCTGCTGTACTCAAACTGTCACTTGCTGAAATACGTTCGCTGAGACTTGTTGATATTTCATCACTAGCTATCGTTGAAAGAGACTGACTTTCGTTTGCCTGTGAACTTGATGTGGACAAGCTTTCACTTGATTTCGTAGAATTTAATTCACTATATTCAGAAGTTGATACATTTTCACTAGTGATTGTCGTACTAGTTGAATTTTTGGTGCTCAAACTTGCTGAATTTGATGCTAAATCGCTAGCAACTGTTGAAGTCGATTCACTATTGGCTGTTGAATCACGCAATGAGACTGATGTGCTTGTTGAGCGACTGTCTGATACTGAATCACTTGCTAGCTTACTATCGGATTCTGAAACGCTCGTTGATGTTACAGCACTTTCTGAAGTTGATTCACTCTTTGATGTTGAGTCACTGTTTGAGATTAAGTCACTCTTTGACGTGGAATCGCTGTTTGAGATTGAGTCACTCTTTGATGTTGAGTCACTCTTGGTCGTCGAATCACTCAATGAAACTGATGTACTCATGGAGCGGCTATCGGAAACTGAATCACTTTGTGACGTGGAATCTGTCAATGAAACCGACGTGCTCATTGAGCGACTATCGGATTCTGAAACGCTCGTTGATGTTACAGCACTTTCTGAAGTTGATTCACTCTTTGATGTTGAGTCACTGTTTGAGATTGATTCGCTCTTTGACGTTGACTCACTGTTTGAGATCGATTCGCTCTTTGACGTTGACTCACTGTTTGAGATCGATTCGCTCTTTGACATTGAATCGCTGTTTGAGATTGACTCACTCTTTGATGTCGAATCGCTATTTGAAACAGACTCACTCTTTGATGTCGAATCACTATTTGAAACAGATTCACTCTTCAACGTTGAATCACTGTTTGAGATTGACTCGCTCTTTGATGTCGAATCGCTGTTCGAGATAAAGTCACTCTTTGACGTTGAATCGCTGTTCGAAATTGAGTCGCTCTTTGATGTTGACTCACTATTCGAGATAGAGTCACTCTTTGATGTCGAATCGCTGTTCGAAATTGAGTCGCTCTTTGACGTGGAATCGCTGTTTGAGATTGAGTCGCTCTTTGACGTTGACTCACTGTTCGAGATAGAGTCACTCTTTGACGTTGACTCACTATTTGAAACAGATTCACTTTTGGTCGTTGAATCAGTCAATGAAACTGATGTACTCATGGAGCGGCTATCGGAAACTGAATTACTTTGTGACGTGGAATCTGCCAACGAGACTGACGTACTCGTTGAACGACTGTCGGAAACTGAATCACTTGCTAGCTTACTATTGGATTCTGAAACGCTCGTTGATGTTACAACACTCGCTGAGGTTGACTCGCTCTTGGTCGTCGAATCAGTCAACGAAACTGATGTACTCATGGAGCGGCTATCGGAAACTGAATTACTTTGTGATGTTGAATCTGCCAATGAAACCGAAGTGCTCATGGAACGACTATCAGATACCGATTCACTCGTCGCACTTGATGTTGATTCGCTTAACTTTGCGGAAGTTGACTCACTCGCCACTGCTGATACCGATTCACTTGTTACACTTGATGTTGATTCGCTCAACTTTGCGGAAACAGACTCACTCGCCACTGCTGATACCGATTCACTCGTTGCACTTGATGTTGATTCGCTTAACTTTGCGGAAGTAGACTCACTCGCTACTGCTGATACCGATTCACTTGTTGCACTTGATACTGATTCGCTCAACTTCGTGGATGACGACTCACTCGCTACTGCTGAATTCGATTCACTCGTTGCACTTGATACTGAACCACTCAACTTTGTTGATGACGACTCACTCGCTACTGCTGATACCGATTCACTCGTTGCACTTGATACTGAACCACTCAACTTTGTTGATGACGACTCACTCGCTACTGCTGATACCGATTCACTCGTTGCACTTGATGTTGATTCGCTCAACTTCGTGGATGACGACTCACTCGCCACTGCTGATACCGATTCACTCGTCGCACTTGATGTTGATTCGCTCAACTTCGTGGATGACGATTCACTGACTACCTTTGAATTCGATTCACTCGTCGCACTTGATGTTGATTCGCTCAACTTCGTGGATGACGACTCACTCGCTACTGCTGATACCGATTCACTCGTCGCACTTGATGTTGATTCGCTTAACTTTGCGGAAGCAGACTCACTCGCTACTGCTGATACCGATTCACTTGTTGCACTTGATGTTGATTCGCTTAACTTTGTGGATGACGACTCACTCGCTGCCGCTGAATTCGATTCACTCGTCGCACTTATCGATTCACTTGTCGCACTTGATGTTGATTCGCTTAACTTTGTGGATGACGACTCACTCGCTACTGCTGATACCGATTCACTTGTTGCACTTGATACTGATTCGCTCAACTTTGTGGATGACGACTCACTCGCTACTGCTGATACCGATTCACTCGTCGCACTTGATGTTGATTCGCTTAACTTTGCGGAAGCAGACTCACTCGCTACTGCTGATACCGATTCACTTGTTGCACTTGATACTGATTCGCTCAACTTTGTGGATGACGACTCACTCGCCACTGCTGAATCTGATTCACTCGTCTCTGTCGACACTGACTCACTCAAGCTTGCCGCAGTTGACATTGACTCACTTTCGCTAATCGAAGTTGACTTCTCAATCGACATCTGCAAATGAACCGTAATCGTTGGCGTGGCATCGACAGAAGTGCCATCAGTACCAGCTGACATAACATAGGTTCCAGAACCATTATCGACGCTCACAAGTTGATAATCAGCGGTATCATATTGCTGTTCACCATTTAAAGTATCGGACCCGTCAACGTCAAACAAAGATCCCACTTGTCCACTAATAGTAGCCGTTGAAATCACACTACCAGTCTCATCATCCACATAATTGACAGTAGCACTTGTTGTTTCTGGCGTAGCTTCGATAATCAAATAATGGGTATATGAGCCGTCTGTTTCAGCAATCGCACCATTGATTGTGTAAGTTCCAGGAACCGTTGTGTTACCAAGGGTATCCCAATAAATGTGTTCACTTAGATTGTACCCAGCTGCAGAGAGTCCCATCGATGCAGCAGTTTCAGGACTATAACTATTGATAATAGCCTGCAAATTTGCACCATCAATGACATCACCAATATGTGCAGAACCTTCAGCCAAATCAGAACCGTTCCCAGCCTCATTTACAATATAATATTTATTCCCAGCGGCGTCTGTAAACTCTTTTAAAACAGAACTAACTGAATCTGTGTAGTCGCTTGCTTTGACAACCGTAATCAATTTCAAAGCAACTTGTTGTGCTGCACCATATACTTCATTAATGGTCTGTGTTGAAACCACAGTTTGATTCTCATCAAAAGTTAGTGTGATTGCGTTAGTACCGTCAATTGCATTACCTTGCGCATCTTTACCCGGTGTATGCAAATAGTATGTCTGCCCATTTGACGTGATCGTTGCTGGTACATCAATCGAGTTAACCGTATAAGTCGTACCATCATCAGAAGCCACGCCATCTGCACCTTGCCAAACAACAGCGCCACTTTGCGTCGTAACACCAGTTACGCCGTCGGTAGCTAGAGCGGCTGTTCCAGTTACAGTGGTTGTTGTAGCCGGCTGTAGTATATTGCCACTCGCATCTTCGTACGTCAATTGAATATTAAACGTATTTACCTTGCTTGACGTGGTAATTTTGTGCGGTACATCAATCGTCACTGGCTGATCAACTGTGCTATCATTGTCGAAGTTAACCGTTAAGACACCATTCGCATCAATCGTGCCACCAGTTACTACTGCTTGCGAAAAATCATATCCAGCAGGCATTACTTTTGATAAATCAAAGGTTGCTGTGGTGCCAGATCCACCATAGACAGTGCTATCTGATGTCAAAGTGACAGCTTGCCCAGTAGTTGCATCGTTGACAGTGATAGTGGCTGTTTGAGCGACTAAATTAGCGTACGCTTGATTCAAATCTTGTTGTGACGCATTATCATTCGTCAAAACTTGTTGTGCATCAGTCAATTGCGCCGCCATCACACTTGCAAGATTGCTATTAGCAGTCGTTGTGTTCACCAACGCCTGTAACTGTGTCTTGTCAATTGCTTGATACGCAATTACAGTCGCTGACGCGCCAGTAACTGCGCCCGTATAGGTCGCCGAATAAGTTGTCGTCGCAAATTGTCCAGTCGCGACATCTGACACATCTGGCGTCCCAGTATCAAAACCAGCTGTAACTGTAATGGTTGGTGCAATTTTTGTTGATTGCAAAGACTGAAGCATACTATTCAAACCATTGACTAAGTTAATGCTTGCTTGGTTAACACTTTTCATCATGTTATCCACTGCTGTTGCGATACCTTGAGAGGCTGTATTAGCAACACCTGTTACAACATCTGTTAAAGTACCACCTATAACACCACCGCCTAATAGACCCCCAAGAGCACTTACAACCTGATTTCTAAATGTTGAAGAAGAAATATCTGATGTTCCCAAATAAGCAACCTCAGAATTATAACGAATGGTTGCTTGATCCAACACCTTTTGTTCCTCAGTAATCAATGTCTCTAAGACTGACTTAGCATACATTGAATTACTATCAGTACCACTTATAGCGTTCATAGCATTCGTTAACGTTTTAATATAACCTGCAGCTAATGTTTTCACTTGTGAATCAACTGTAACAGCGACACCCTGTGAAATTAATTTCAAAGCTGTCGTATTTAAGTCACCTTTTAACGCACCATTGAAAGCGTTGTAGACAACAGCATACCATCCAATAACAAAATTAGGTACAGTCGTACTAGCATAAGTGTTAATGTCAGATTGAATATTAGACATATTAGCGGTTAGTTGTGCCATCAGTGCATCGATGTTGCTATGAACCAATTCATTCGGATCTAATGAAATATTTGTTGAATACGTGCCATCACCATTGTCAACAACCGGGTTGACATATGTCGCGGAAGTAATATTTTCTGGTTTTAAAATATTCATAAGTGATGACAAAGTCGCTTGAATCGCTGTTAAGTCAGCATTATTCTGTCCAAAGGTCAAAGCAGGAATCATACCACCAGCATTGCCATTTTTCATACTGCTTATCATCTGTTGCGCTTCCGCACCATTAATATCGTTAGCCAATGATGAAGCATATGACTGTACCGTTATCCACATTGATTTATCAGCTGTGTTAGAAGCAGCGGCTGCATTATTACCTGCTGTAGTGGCATAACTCGTCAACCAACTCTGCGGATTACTGTTGAAGTTCAAAAAGGAACCCGCAGAGGTACTAAATTTCAAATTACTATCGGTGTTAATGTTTGACATGCCATTTGTTAAAGCTGTGACATAAGAACTAACAGCGTCAGTTGCTGAAGCAGTTGCTGCTGAAGTAACGGCAGTATCAGCATTGTAATTGACATTGACTAACACTGTGTCCGCGTTTAACAAGGCAGCGTATGAATCAGCAAGCGATGTTGCTTGAGATTGCGCCAAAGATACTGCTGCTGATTCTGCACTACTCGTGGCAGCAGATTGCGCGTAAGCGTTAGAAGCTTGAGCACTCGTAGCCGCAATTGCGGCAGAATTAGGTGCAGCATTAAGGGCATTAAGTGCTGATGTGGCTGCAACTGCGGCGCTTGATGTTGCGGCTGAGGCTGCCTCCCATGATGTCTCTAGACTAGCAATTGCTTGTGTCGTCACACCAGACGCCCATTGCTTAGCAACACCAGTATTTGAACCATCCCAAGCAGTCCCAAAAACAGCCAAAAATGTTGCCTTATTAGCTGTGGCATTTACTAGAGCAAATCCAACTGCAGCTGCTGTCGTGCTGGCAGCGCTATAATAACTATCATATGCTGCTTTTAAATTACCACTGTTTGCGGATGCCAATGCGGCATTCAATGAAGATAATATCGCACTGTAACTATCTGAGCTTTTATTAAGGTTAGATATAGTAGTCGTGATAATTGCTGCCATTGAAGCGCCATTACTACTTGCAATAGCAGCCTGTGAGCTTTGTGCACTTGCATAACTAGTTTGTGCAGCAGCATTAGAATTCTGTGCTGCTAGCAGAGCAGCAGATTGAGCAGTAGCTGCAGCCGAGTACGAATTAGCCAAAGAGGCCGCCGCTGAATTAGCTTGAGCAGCAGAGCTGGCAACGGTGGCCACACTTGCAGCAGCACTGCTATTTGCAGAGGTAGCCGCGGAACTAATCGTTGCCAATGCGTCTGATGTCACAGTAGCAGTCGAACCACCAGCCGTGGTTACTGTACTGCCACTTTGTGTCGGCGATACCAATGAAGAGGTGGCATTACTTGGCGTGGTGATAGTTACCGCCACACTACCGTTATTGTATGTTGAAGCTGCACTGCTTGATGTAGCACTTGCACTTGTCGTCACATCAACAGCATTAGACGTTGCATCAGCATTTTTATCTACTGAAATGGCATTTTGGTCATTCGCGTCAGCACTAACTGTGTTATCTGTGGCAACTGAATCAAGCGTTGGGTAGGCACTGCTCCCCAAAGAACCAGTGGCGTAAGAATCACTGGCTGAATTAGCTGATACTTGTGCATTGGCTGAAGACACTGCTTCACTGGTTGTATTAGAAAGTGTGTTGTCAGCGGCACTTGCTGGACTAGCTGCTGCTGAAGCCGCCATTGCGGTACTACCAGTGGTTGTGTCTGCACTAACTTTATCAGTGTCGTCAATGAGAGCCATCCCCGTCAAAACCATCAACGTTGACAATCCAGCTGTAATCCATTGCCGACCAGATTTATACATTTTATAACGTTTTACTTCATTTGTTGGTCGAGAGTTGCGACCATCATATTTTGCGCTCATAATCAACTTCCTTTTCGTTTAGTCAATCTTCTACTTTAAATGTATCACTACTAATACTATTTATGATATTTTATGCCTATATATAACCACATATTTTACACATTATTCATATATTATACATACTTACAAAAAGAAAGCATATTTTTAGACTTAACTATGACTTTTTAATGAATTTTAAGCACAAAAAAACGTTAAATGGTACCACACCAGCTAACGTTTGCAAAAAATATTTATTTTTTAGGTTGTGACAGGTCGACGTCTTTTAACTTAATCACTTTTGTTTTGTGAGAAATTTTGTACCAAATATATAGAATGGCAAATAATGGTACCGACAAGTAGGTAACTGCAATCTTTTCCCAATTCAAATTAGTAAAGCTTTCTGGATCTTGACCAATAATGACCCCAATTGAGATAACCAGAGCAAATAGTGGCCCAAATGGGAACCACTTTGCCCGATACTTCAAATCTGACAGGCTTTTACCTTGCGCGATATACGCGCGGCGGAAGCGATAATGCGAAATTGCAATTCCAACCCAAGCAATAAAGCCAGTCAATCCAGAGGCATTAACGAGCCAAGTATAGGCAACCGAGCCACCTTTAGTATTAGAAATAAACGCTAATAGACCGATTGCCGTCGTCAATACCAGCGCTGCCACGGGCACGCCACGTTTTGACACTTTGCCGAAAATCTTAGGGGCTTCACCCTTACGCGCCATAGCAAACAACATACGTGATGACGCATAAGATCCCGAATTAGCCGATGAAACAATTGATGTCAAAATAACAGCATTCATCAAACTGGCTGCAAAAGCGATACCCGCATTTTTAAAGACAATCGTAAATGGTGATACAGCAATATTTTCAGTTGATGAACTTAACAAACGTGGGTCTTGGTAGTAAACCAAAGCCGAAATCACAAAAATGGCTAAAATATAAAATAACAAAATTCGCCAAAAGACTTGATTGATAGCCTTGGGCACTGATTTGTCAGGGTCTTGTGCTTCTCCAGCAGTAATACCAATTAGCTCAGTCCCTTGGAAAGAAAATCCTGCCACGACAAAGACTGACAAAATGGCTTGTGGTCCGCCAACGAAGCCATGGTTGCCAACTGATAAGTTTTTCATGACATTGACGTCAGAATGAATAACACCAAAGATTGTTGCCACACCAACCACCAAAAAGGCGATGATTGTAATCACTTTAATCATTGATAACCAAAATTCAGCCTCACCAAAAGCGCCAACGGAGAACAAATTAATCAAAAAGATGAACGCCAAAGCAACGGCTGAAAAAATCCAACCCGGTGTATTGGGCCACCAAAACTTAGCAACTAATCCAACAGCCACAATATCAACCGCCAGCGTGATTGCCCAATTAAACCAATAATTCCAACCCATCGCAAATCCTAATGCGGGATCAACATATTTACCTGCATAATCAGAAAATGAGCCAGAGGTTGGTGCATAAGTCGCCATTTCTCCCAAACTGGTCATCAAAAAATAAACCATCACGCCAATCGCTAAATAAGCAACAATCGCGCCCATTGGACCAGCCTGTGCCACTGTGGCACCCGAAGCGACAAACAACCCTGTACCAATTGATCCGCCTAATGCAATCATCGACACATGACGTGTTTTCAGATTTCGTTTGACTTGCCCACTATCTTCAGACATAAAAATTCTCCTATTCCCAACAAAAAACCTCTTCCTGCTCACACAGAAAGAGGTTTAAAAAGTCATTTTCGTAATCACTTTTCAAAGCGCACCGTATTACTACGACAGTCTAGTAACTCTTAATTACCAGCCCAAATATCATATTGCCAGATGATATTTTCGGCAATCGCCCCTTTAACATAACATCAGTGTCTTGGCAGACTCAGTTATGCGACTCATGTTGATTGCAACCTCTTTGATATATTAGTAAAAGCATATCACAATCAAACCCGACCGTCAATTTTTAGCACATGTTGCCACTGGCGAGCACGTTTGCGGTAAATTTGTGCGCTTAATTGCCACCAAAAGTAGCCAAATAACAAAGCGCCAATGCCGCTTGATAATAGCATATTATTGGCTTGCATCAGTGAAATCATCATGAAAAGCCAAAATACACCAATCAACGTACTCATGATTATTTGCAGTCGCCTTGACTTCAGTAAACGCGGTAAAATCAACGCCACCACCAAGAATAAGACTTGCAACCACCATACCAACAATAAATTTGGCATCATGTCACGTAACTGTAGCCCACTATCCCAAGAGATACCAACTACGATGGCAACAATCAAACACACTAACATCCTCATTATTTGTGAAATAATGAACCACCACATGGCAATTTTGTATTGTGCCAGATAAAGCACACCAGCCATCAAAGCGATAAATGGCAAGACTAACCAATAATGCGCAAATAGATGTCCTATTGCTAACAAAGCTTGCAGAGAATGTGGCAACATATTTTGAACCACTAGCGTAGCCGCATCATCTCCAAACGTTACCAAAACAGCATTAAACCTGACTGCAAGGCAAAAGACAATAAAAACGACACCAAAAATAATAATCAATAATTTTCGTAATTTATCAGGTTGAATTAACACAAATACACTTCCGTTCACTCGTCATGCCGAAGTAAACGCTCTCCCAATTTATTAAAATTCTACAAACACGTTTGCTTATCGTACACAATAATTGTAGCATTGTGTAGAATATAATTATTGAAAAAACAGTGAAGTGGTAGGAATTTAATCTTGGCTTTAACTTTATCCATTATCATTATGCTATTGGTTGGTGTTTTTGCCGGAGTCCTTGGGGCGCTTTTGGGCCTAGGAGGTGGCATGATTGTCACACCAATCTTAGTGATTGGTTTTAATATTCCTATTCACTACGCAATCGGTGCCAGTATTGTCGCTGTGATTGCGACTTCATCTGGTGCTTCAATCGCATATTTAAAAGACGACATGCTCAATCTGCGTGTTGCTATGTTACTCGAAATTTTTACGACAATTGGTGCGCTAATCGGCGCAATATGCGCAGGTTTTTTTGCCCCAATTTGGTTAAATTTCCTTTTTGGCGTGCTGCTGGTTTATCAATCCTATCGCATGTGGCGTAAGTTACACACCCACAATCAAGCCGAATTAGTTGCACATAACGACCCTCTCGCCAACAAATTACAGCTCAACGCTACCTACTATGACAAAGCACTGAATCAAAACATTGATTATCGTGTAGAGAATATTCCCGGTGGTGCAGTGGTCATGTTGTGGGCTGGACTCGCGTCTGGTTTATTAGGCATAGGATCTGGTATGTTCAAAGTATTTGCCATGGATGGTGTCATGAAAATGCCACTCAAACCTGCCAGCGCAACCTCTAATTTAATGATGGGCGTCACGGCTGCGGCCAGCGCTCTTGTTTATTTTTTTAATGGTACAATTCGAGCTGACATCGCAGTACCAATTGCTTTAGGTATCGTGTTAGGTGCAACCATTGGCGCACGCATTATGCCACATGTTCCAGCAAAACGACTCCGACAACTATTTATCCCAGTTGTTGGCATTGCTGGCTTACAACTACTACTAAAAGCATTTAATATCACGTTGTACTGAGGCACCCACGTATGTCCACTAATCAAACAGAAAAAGATTTAGAACGCCAAATTGGCATTGTTTTACGAATTGGCGTCATAATAGCGGTTGTTGTCATGATTCTTGGCTTTGCCTGCTATCTTATCAATGGCGCTAAAACAGGCTATTTCCACAATCACTATCCGCGTCAACTAGCACAGATTGTAAATGGTTCTTTTCATTTTCAAGCCGGTGCTATCATGATGTTAGGATTATTTTTACTCATTCTAACACCCGTTTTACGAATTGTCGCTTCCATTTACGCCTTCACCAAAGTTAAAGATTGGCGATATGTTGGCATTACCGTCGCAGTTTTCATTATTTTACTTGTTGCCATGTTCATTGGCCAACACTAATCGGAGATCATCATGGCAGAAAATCAAACAAAGTCTCGTACGGAGCGTTTTAAGAAACCAACCCACAAATTGCGAAATACGATTTTAGCAATCATTGCTGTATTAGCAATCACGGCCGGCGGCTTCGCATGGTACGCAATTAATAACGCTAAATCAACCATTGATAAGGTTTATAAGAGCACAGGCACTAAAAAGGCCCGCAACGTCTCAAGCGTTGTTTCTAGTGGTAAGCCATTATCTATTCTATTATTTGGAACTGATACAGGTGAACTGGGTCGTACTTACAAAGGCCGTACGGATTCTATGATGCTATTGCTCATCAATCCCAAAACAGAAAAAACGACAATGATTTCAATTCCTCGTGACGCAATGGTTGCTATTCCTGGTTATGAAGATACTTTCCCACAAAAAATAAATGCCGCTTATGCTTATGGTTCAACATCAACAGCCATTAAAACTGTTGAAGCTTATCTCAATATTCCAGTTGATTTCTACGCATTAGTGAACATGTCTGGTTTGGAAAAAATGGTCACCCAAGTTGGTGGTATTTCAGTGAAATCACCACTTGATTTCACTTATAGCCAAGACACTGCTCACGATTACGGTCCCAATTTATACCGTTTCCACAAGGGCAGTACCGGTTATGAACACTCTGATGACAATGGCGTTACATGGTCTGAAACAAAGCACGTCATGACCGGCGATGCCGCACTAGCATTTTCTCGGATGCGCTATGACGATCCTGAAGGCGATTATGGTCGTCAAAAGCGTCAACGTCTCGTCCTTGAAGGTTTAATTAAAAAATCTGCCAATGTTTCGAGCCTCTTGAACAATTCATTTATGACAACGCTTAGTAAAAACGTCCTCACCGATTTGACATTTGGTGACATGACAACAATTGCAAGTAAGTATATCAAAGCTAAAAATAACATTGTGAGTGAACATATTCAAGGTGAGGGAACAAGCTATCCAGACTCTTCTGGTAATGCCATTTCCTATGAAGTTGTGACACAGCAAGAAAAGCAACGCGTGACTAACTTAGCTCGTAAAGCGCTGGGATTAAAAGCAGCAACCACTGGTCCTGCCTATGCTGGTGAGGTACCAAGTACACTTCAGGCTGTGGCTGCCTCTCTTAGACCAGCAGATGACGAATCCTCAAGTAGCACTGATACTTCTTCCGACACGTCAACAGAAAGTTCTTCAGATCAATAATTTTATCATTTTAAAACCCCCGAAAAGTTATTTTCGGGGGTTTCTTTTTAACTGAAAAACTTACTTTTTAATTTGTCGTTTTGATAAGACCAAATAAACAGGCAATCCAATCGCGACAACGGCAATTGATATTACAACACCAGAAAAATCATGCAAAATTTCTGAAATTTCCACGTAAAGTGAACCTGCAATTGCTAGTATTGGGATAAACGGATATAACGGTGTTGAAAATGCTCTATTAACGCCAGTCGGATCTTTACGTCGCAAAATGAAAACGCCGACAAATGCCAAAATATAGAACAAGAAAGTCGTGAACATGGCAATGTCAGTGAGTCGATCAGGATTAGTCAACAATAACATCAAGTCTCCCAGCACAATCATAAACCAAATCGCAGCATTAGGTGTTTTGGTCCGCATGTTAATCTTAGAAAACGTTTTTGCAAACGGGAATAAGCCATCCCGCGCCATTGCAAACAATACACGTGGAAATGAAACAATTTTACCATTGAGTGTCCCTAGTAATGAAATTAAAACCGCCACACTCATCAAACGACCACCAACGACACCAAAGGCACTGGTTGCCATATGAATTGTTGTATTTTGACCAAGCGCAACGATGTTCGCTGCATCTAAACTTCTATATGTCCCATAACTGACACCCACGTAAGAAATAATAACAATAATAAGCCCAAATACGATTGCCTTTGGCAGAACTTTTTGCGGATTTTTAATTTCACCACTAATATTTGCCAAAGTTACCCAGCCGTCGTAAGCAAATAGCGTTGCTAAAATAGCAACCCCAAATCCCCCACTGTTAGTGTGTGCTACCGCAGTGACTGTCTGTCCTAATGCTTCATGTTGTCCAAAAAACATACCAAAAATGATCAACGCAACAATCGGCAACATTTTAAGTGTCGTCGTCAATATCTGAAAGCCAGCACTGAAACGATTAGGAATTGAGTTGATTATGCCAACAAACGCCAATGCAATAATCGCTGAGGGTATCGCCCACATTTTGGGTAATTGAAACAAGTCAACAAATAGTATCCCAAAATAAGCAGAAATTGATCCCATCATAGCCGGACCATAAAAGATGACTTGCATCCATCCAGCTAAATAGCCCCAAACTTTGCCATAAATTTTTTCAATATAAATGTATAAGCCACCAGTTTTAGCCATTTGGGAGCCAATTTCAGCAACACTCATACCAGAAGCAAGTGTCAAAATACCGCCAGCTGCCCATGCAATTAATGCAGATGTCGTACTACCTGCCGACGCTAATACACTACCTTGTTTAAAAAAAATCCCTGAACCAATGATTGTGCCAACCACTAACGCCAGTGAGGCAGTCAGGCCGAAGCCGCGGTTGAGTTGTGCTTTATTGTCCATATCGTCCCCTGATTTTGTATCTATCTTGCCATTATATACTATTTTGTTTTATCACATTTTAACAATTTGTGTCTTTTTTGTGTCCATAAACATATTTTGGCACTAAAAAAGCAACCTTTTCAGATTGCAGTGATTTTTTTAGTCGAAATAATCAATACCCATTGCATGGCGTACGTCTTTCATTGTTGACTCTGCTACTTCATTAGCATGATCAGAGCCAGCCTTTAACATAGCCATCACAGCTGGAATATCTTGGGCAAATGTTTCACGTCGTTGACGAATGGGTGCCATTTCAGCTTCCATCACTTCAATCAAGTGCTTTTTGATTTTCATGTCACCAAGACCACCAGCAGTATATTGCTCTTTTAGTGCCTGTACACGTTGCTTGTCGGGATCAAAAATATCCAAGTAAGTAAAGACGACATTGCCTTCAACATGACCGGGGTCATCAATATTGATATGCAATGGATCAGTGTACATCGACTTGACTTTTTTAGCTAATGTATCTGCATTATCACTAATATAAATCCCGTTGTTCAGTGATTTTGACATTTTAGCATTACCATCAATACCCGGAAGACGTCCTTGCCCTTTGGGCGGAAAGACACCGACAGGCTCAACCAATACTTCTGATTGATAAGCATTGTTGAATGAACGAACTAGCTCGCGCGTCTGTTCAATCATGGGTTCTTGATCGTCACCAACTGGCACTTTTGTAGCTCTAAAAATTGTAATATCGGCCGCTTGAGACACCGGATAAGTCAAAAATCCCGCTGGAATACCCTCTCCAAAACCTTTTTGTTGAATTTCTGATTTAACAGTCGGGTTGCGTTGCAGACGTGCCACACTGACCAAATTCATAAAATATTCAGTTAATTCTGGCAACCCTGTAATTTGTGATTGTACAAAAATCGTTGATTTAGCAGGATCAATACCAACTGCCAAATAATCCAATGCGACTTCTGTTAGCGAACGGCGAATTTTTTCAGGATTACGAGCGTTGTCTGTAAAAGCTTGAGTATCAGCAATCATAATAAATGGATCAAATTCACCGGAATCTTGCATTACCACACGATTTTTTAGTGAACCAATATAATGTCCAATATGCAATTTGCCAGTTGGTCGATCACCTGTTAAATAAATTTCTTTTGCCATGTTTAACCTCGATTTAATTGATTAGCTTATTTCATTATACTTGAAAACGTACACGTCGTGACAAGAAATATCGTTTCAGTTTGACATTGGGTTTGAAAACTTATACACTATCACTATTAAGAAAAAGAGGTACGGGAACTTGTTGAGCGAATTTTAAGATGTAGTGACAACAAACAGGCAACTGTTTTGGTGCGCTTTTCTTGAGATTGGTCTGCAATTTTCGTCAACACGTTAAATTCCCCAGTCTCGTAGTTTGATTGGAGGCATTTTTTGATGCAAGAAACACCCCGAAAAGTATTTTTAGTTGGCTTGACAACGAGTCAGGCAAATTTAACTTATGAATTAGAAGAATTAGGTAACCTAGCAAGAGCAAACAACTTAGACCCAGTTGAGACTTTTACCCAAAAATTAGAACGCCCTAATCCAGCAACTTATTTTGGTAAAGGCAAAGTCGAGGAAATTAGCGCGGCAGTAACCACTTATGACGTCGACATGATCGTTGCTAACGACGAGTTGACGCCCTCGCAAATCCGTAATTTGGAAAAAGCGACCAACGCGACTGTGGTGGATCGCACTGGTTTGATTTTAGATATTTTTGCGCAACGTGCACAAACAAAAGTAGCCCAATTACAAGTTCAATTGGCGCGCTTGCAATATCAGTTACCAAGATTACGTACAAGTATGTCAATCACGCTGGATCAGCAAACTGGTGCTGGTGGTGGTGGCTTTACATCTCGAGGCGCTGGAGAAACAAAACTCGAACAATCTCGTCGTCGTATTACAGCTCAAATGGTTCATATTCGTCAAGAATTAGCAGACCTTGAGAAAGGCGAGACAACACGATCAGCACAACGCCAAAATAATGATCTGCCAAACGTAGCCTTGGTCGGCTACACTAACGCCGGTAAATCAACACTAATGAACCGGCTGTTAGCGCGTTTTGGTATTGGTGCTAGTAACGATGATAGCAAACAAGTTTTTGAAAAAGATATGCTTTTTGCCACTTTGAACACAACCGTGCGCCAATTGACATTACCAGATAAAAAACAATTTTTGCTCAGTGATACCGTTGGCTTTGTCTCTAAGCTACCTCACAGCTTAGTCGCTGCTTTTAAATCGACATTGCAAGAAGCGGCCAGTGCGGATCTACTGTTACACGTCGTTGATGTCTCTGACCCTCACTATCAAGACATGATGACAACCACTAACAAAACATTACAAGAAATTGGTGTTAGCGGTCGCCCAACCATCACAGTTTATAATAAAGCTGACCGTACCGAGCTCGTTTTTCCAGAAGTAACTGGTGAAAATGCCATCACCATTTCTGCATTAGATATTGCTTCCCAAGATGCATTAATTGACCTTATCAAACAACATGTGTTCAAAGACGTCGCAGTCGTTAACTTGCACATACCTTTTGACAAAGGTAATATTCAGGCTCAGCTCGCCGCAAAACATACATTTTTACAGGAAGATTATGACGATACTGGCACCCTCATAACCGTTGAACTCTCCACTAATGAACGCGAGACTTTCAAAGATTATATCGTTTAAAAAAAGGGCAGCAAACCAATTATGGTTTGCTGCCCTTTTAATATTTCTCGCTCATCGGGATGACGAGATTTGAACTCACGACCCCCACGTCCCGAACGTGGTGCTCTACCAAGCTGAGCTACATCCCGTTGATACGAGAATAATTTTAACGCAATCAATGCGCCAATTCAAATTTTAATACACTAACGTTTCACCTTTTGTTGGTAAATAGACATTCAAACCTACTTTGCGCAAGGCTTCTGCTTCTTTTTCTGGCTTGAACGAATGCCAAGTAACAGTCTTTTGAGCATTGACATGTTGTGCTAATGACACCAAATCTTCTGGCTTGGCGTGACCACTTGCACCCAAGCGTTGGAGCTCGACATGATTGGCATCTAAGTATGCCTGTAATTCGGCAAAGCGAGGATCATACTCGCCTAAAGGTTCACCGTTCATGTGTAGATATACAAATTGACCATCAAATTGATCTAAATCATGTAATTGATTAAAGTGATTTTGAACAACGTAATGATTGGGATCTGCCACAACGGCTTCCCAATCAATTTCTTTAACATCCGCAACACCCATGGCCCGCATGATTGTTGCAAATTGCTTATCCCAAAGGATTTCACGACCATGCAGCCGTGCTGTATTTTGCAGAGCCTCTAAGCGATCAATGTTACGTTCATAGGGATTAATGACAACTAATTGATGATGTTCATCTAAAATTTGTCCAAAATCTTGTTGCACTGACATCTCAGTATGGCGCACATGTTCCGTTTCGTCATCGGCATCAAAGCTAAATTCCGTACCTTCTAACAAAAATAAATCAATGTGTGCTTCACGTAAGATATCTGCCCAATGATTGACACGTTCGGGGTGAGGACCATCAAGTCGCACATCCCCACTATGAACAAACGTGTGTACGCCGTCACGGACACGAATTGCAGCAGCGCCACGTGCATCATGGTCAGTTTCGAAAAATGTAACTTCAAAATCACCAAACATCATTGGCGTCTCAAATGGGATCACTTTAATAGTCGCATTAGGCGCAGATTCTGTCCCTAATTCAGTCAAGACCTGATATAAATCAGCCGAAGCTTGACTCATGTAAACATCGGTTGGCTTGGTTAAATACTTCAACGCGCCCATATGATCCAGATGTAAATGAGAAACAAAAATTGTTGTCGCCATATCACTGTCAACATCAGTGAATAAATCAGGTAGTGCTGGTAATGTTCCGTCTGCTAATAAATCACCAGTCGGCGTTTCAGCCGGGGCAAAATTAACGCCAAAGTCCATTACAAGTCGGGTGTTTCCCTGTGTGAACGAGACCACATTGCCACCAATTGTATTCAGTCCATTTAAAAATTGTACTTGCGTACTCATTATTTATTCTCTTTCAAAGTCTTCTTTGTTTGGTCAGATAATGTTTTCAAAGCGTCTGCAGCAGGTGTTTTCTTCGTCAACATTGAATCAACAGCATTCAGCAAGTTCGTACGGTAATCTTGGTAACCCAAGAATGCAGTGTCTGAGAAGGCACCTGGCAATGAGTCTGACGCTGCTTTAGCTAATGGGTTCTTCTTTAGATATGCTTTATAAGCAGATGACTTCGTTGCTTTCTTAGTAATTGGCAAGTAACCTGTTGCTTCTGCCCACTTTTCAGTTTGCTTATCAGACATCAAATATTTCATGAATGCCCAAGCGCCTGCTTGTTGCCTCTTAGTGGCTGTTGCCGTAACTACTAAGCTATTACCAGCCAAAACAGTTGCTGATTTGCCTTTGTAAGATGGTAATGGTGCAGTACCCCAATCAAAGTCTTTAGCTGCAGCTGCCTGCGTTGCTGTAATTCCTGCAGATGATGAGAAAGTCAAAGCTGTCTTACCATTGACAAAGTTTGTTGTGCCGTAGATATCAGAACCAGCCGTTTTAGCAGTGCCATCAGCGACCATATCAGTAATCAACTTAGCAGCAGTCACAGCCTTCTTTGAGTCAACATTAACTTTGTCTTTGCTAGTTACCAATGATACACCAGCTGAACGGACCATTGAATCCCATTCCATGTCAAATGACTTATCGAATCCTACTGTTGCAATGCCATCTTTCTTCAAAACGTCAGACATCTTTGCAATATCATCCCAGGTTTTTGGTACTGATAAATTGTATTTTTTCAGAAGCGTTTTATTATAGAACATTTCTCGTACAGAGGCTGAGAAAGGTGTTGAGTAGAATTCGCCCTTATACTTAGATTGTTGCAAGAAACCAGAATAAATATTGTTTAATTGCTTCTTTGACAAGCCATTCTTACCATCAACCTGTGATTGAAGTGACGTTACAATACCGTCTTTGACGTAATCAGGCACTTGTGTGTAAGTTGCTTGTGCCATAACCGGCAAAGTTTTTGACTTCGCACCAGCCATGATTCTTTGGTTCAAAGTCGTATAGTCACCTTGCGCAGTTGCGACAACCTTATACTTACTTTGTGATTTGTTGAAGGCGTCAATACGCTTTTGCAAAGCGTCTTTGTATGGGCCAGCCATGGCGTGCCAAAATGTGACTTTAACTGGTTTAGTTGCTGCACTCACTGTCTCTGTGTGCACAGCCGACAAACCTGCAAAAGATGAACTTGCCATAATCGTGATAGCAGCCAAAGCTGCAACTTTCTTCCCAGTACTCATGTGTACATGTTTCCTTTCGTGTTCCCAAAAAAATTTAGCTGCTTTTTATAAGCAGTAAAGAGATACCATGTCTCATCACATCTCTTTACCGCCCACAAAACGTGGACAGTAGCTTAACCCTTAATGCCACCACCAGAAATACCAGCAACAACATATTTATTCAAGAATAAGTACAAGATAACCATAGGTAGAATCACAAACGTAGATGCCGCCATCAATTCCGGATAATTGACACCCGAATCTGAACTGAACGCTTGCAATCCAACAGGCAAGGTACGCATCTTGTCTGTGTTTGTGACAATTAATGGCCACATAAATGAGTTCCATGAGCCAATAATTTGTAACAAGCCAATTGCCGTAATGGACGACTTAGCATTTGGTACCAAAATTTGCCACAGAAACTTCCAATCAGAAGCCCCATCAAGCTTGGCGGCGTAGTAAAGCTGGTCTGGTACACTAGCAAAAGACTGGCGCAAAGTGAATACCGCAAAGAAACTAGCTAACCATGGAATAATCAAAGCGCCATAAGTATTCACCAGATGCATTTGTGATAGTGTCACAAAGTTTGGGATAATCAACATTTCACCCGGTACCATCATTGTTGCTAACAAAATAGTGAAAAGCGTCTTCTTACCAAAAAAATTCATTTTAGCAAACGCAAACGCTGCCATGATGGCTGTGATAATCTGTCCTATCGTGGTCACAAATGATACAACCACTGAATTCAGAAGATACGTTGCAAAAGGTGCTGCTTTCCATGCTGAAATCCAATTAGTGATTTGCAACTTTTTTGGCAACCAAGTTGGTGGTGTTTGCAATGCTTCAAAACCAGTTTTAAATGATGTTGATACCATCCAGAAGAATGGCAATAACATTGTCAGTGCACCAACCACTAACAGTAAGTAAACGATTGTTTTTGATATTGTCTTTCTCATCGTCAACTCCTCTTAGTAATGAACATGTTTTTTGCTAAACCATGTCTGCAATAATGTCACAATTAAAATCATAAAGAATAATACGACACCTGCGGCCGCAGCGATACCGTATTTGTTTTGCTCATAAAACATACGATATAAGTAAAATACAACTGTCATTGCAGCATTTCCAGGTCCTGCCTGTCCACCAAACAATGAGAATATTTCATCAAAGACTTTAAACGATCCAATCACAGCATTAACGGCAATCAAAAACGTCATCGGACTAATCATTGGCACTGTAACATGCAAAAAGCGTTCCCAAGCGTTGGCACCATCTAAGGTCGCCGCGCTATACAGTCGTTTGTCAACATTATTGAGAGCAACCAAGAAGAGCATAATATTGAAGCCCAAGCTCTTCCAAATAGCCAAAATAATCAACGCTGGCAATGCCCATGTTGGATCATTCAACCAGTCAATTGGATGGATACCTACAAAGCTCAAAAAATAATTCAATAAGCCCGCATCTTTATTATAAATCCACTTCCAAACCATTGATATTGCAACAATACTGGTCACAAATGGTAGAAAATAGATGGTACGGAAGAACCCAGCCAACACTTTGATCTGGTTTAAAAGTACGGCCACTGTCAACGAAATGACAATTTCTAATGGGACAACACCAACAACGAAAATTAAAGTGTTCGCCACAGCAGAATGAAACAGCGGATCTTCCCATAAATATTTAAAATTATCAAAACCAAGCGCCATTACTTGATTCGTGAAAAAGTTGTACTGCGTATAAAAGCTCATCGCCAAACTTGAGACAATCGGGTATAAACTAAAAATCGCGACAATGATTAGCATTGGCAAGACATAAAGCCACCCTTTTAATGTCTGTTTCCAAGTAGGCTTTTGATTGTTCATCATGCGTGATCACCCCTTAGTGGCAATCGCTGACCACTTTGATCGAAGGCGTAAACGCCACTAAGTGCGGCAAAGAGTGTTGTTTCTTGTTCCAAAGGTGCTGCCGTTGTGACTTCTGTTGCAACTAGTTGATGTGATCCAACTGAAATCGCCGCTTGCCGATCACGTCCAAATGACAATACTTCATGGACAACCGCTTGCATTTTGATGGCAGGTGCTTTCACCTCATTTGTTAATGCTTCAGCACGAATACCAATTGTGGCAACGTCACCATCAAATAATTGTCTCACCTCGTCATCAAACTGGTCTGCTGGTACCACATTTAACGCAGGTTCTCCGATAAAGTTAGCGACAAATTGATTATTTGGATTTTCATATAGTGATTGTGGTGCATCATATTGTTGAATGCGACCATCGTTTAATAGCATAATTTTATCAGCAACATGCATTGCTTCACTCTGATCATGCGTAACAAAGACTGTTGTGACGCCTGTTTCCTTTTGAATACGTCGAATTTCTTCGCGCATTTCAACTCTGAGACGTGCATCAAGATTTGAGAGAGGCTCATCAAGTAACAAAATGTTAGGTGATTTTGCTAACGCGCGGGCAATGGCAACACGTTGTTGCTGACCACCAGACAAATCACTTGGTTTTTTGTTAATTTGATCAGAGACACGAACCAGTTGTGCTAATTCTAAAGCACGCTGTTTACGTGTGGATTTATCCACCTTAGCCATTTTCATTGGGAAAATAATGTTATCTAAAACGGTCATATGAGGGTACAAGGCATAGTTTTGGAAAACCATCCCAACACCACGTCCCAACGCATCTTGCTTTGTAACATCTTTGTCACCAAAGTATATATTGCCACTAGTTGCTGATAATAGACCCGAGATCAAATTCAGCGTGGTAGATTTACCACCACCTGAGGGTCCTAAGAGTGCAACGAGTTGTCCGTCGGTGATATCAAAATCCATGTCATGTAAGACTTCGACGCCTTTTGGATAGGTCAAAGTCACGTGATTAAATTTAACTTCCACTGTGTTTCTCTCTTCTTTTTTGTTATAAAGTTAGTATAGATGAAATCATCTGTCCTGTGCAAATGATATGTGGATAAGGACAATTTTTGTCTATGGTTCAAATATAGCAGAGTTCTGTCATGATTATGTAAATATCAGATAAAGATTTCATCATCATTATAATATTAACTGAATATACACAATCCTGTAATTAACTATGTCAAGTTTGATTACACAAAAAAATAGTATTTCAATTCAAATTACTCGCTTGATAAGAGTCATAATTTTGTGCAGTTCACACTTTGTTCACCAATAATTCGTCTAGTCTTCTTCCCCCCTAGTAGAATGGAGCAAAAGGGTACTTTGGAGTAAAATTATGAGACGAAAACAAGCAGGCTACTTACCAATATTAATTGCAGTATTAACGCTCGCCGGCCCTGCACAAACCGTAACGGCTGCAGAATTGACGACCACCGATGACGTTAAAACGGATAAAAAGCTACGTCTAAAAAATGACGGTCGTTCTGACCTACAGGAATTAACCCAACGGATTGCTACTGGCGATACGGGTGATGGTCAGCCAGCGGCGGCGGAACCTAATAAGCCCGACACTCTCGAAACCCCCGAAGTAACAGAACCTGAACAGCCTAATGAAACAGACCCACCAGCTGAACAACCAGCACTGCCAACAACAGACAACAAGCCGCCTACGTCTGGTAAGGCACCTCGATCAATAACAACGAACACTAATGGCAGCAGTACTTGGACATTTGATTCAGATACTGGTTTGTTAGTTTTTTCAGCGGGGCAATTATCGCAGAGAATTGATACAAATCTAGCAGAAAATAGCTTAACTGCCTCACAAGTTAAAAAAATTCAATTTAATGGTGATGAGGGTAAGGTCACAGTAGACCCAAGCGTCCCCCATTTATTTGATAACCTAGATCAACTCACTGATTTTATTGATTTACAAAATTTTGATACGACCAATGCGACGTCAATGTCATATTGGTTTACTAATACTAAAGGGCTTACCAATCCTGACTTGAGCTCATTAAATACCAGTAATGTACTTTATATGACTGAAATGTTTCATGATAGTGGTGTTACTAATTTGGACCTAAGTAATTGGAATGTCAATCAAGTGACAACATTTCAGGACATGTTTTTCTGGGCAGATAAGTTAACGACTTTAAATCTATCCACTTGGGGGGCTGATCGTACAGTTGACTCCGTTAATATGGGTGCAATGTTTTCTAACGCGTCTGCCTTGACCAACTTAGACTTGACGAATTTTAAGACAAAAAATGTCACGAATATGTCTTCTATGTTTCGTAATACGGGATTAATCAGTCTTAATCTCAGTACCTGGGACGTCACAAAAGTGAAAGAATTTCAATACATGTTTTATAGCTCAGCTGCCTTGGCCAACTTGAATTTATCTGATTGGGGCATTGCCCGTATAGCTGATTCAATTTATATGAATTATATGTTTTATAACACGTCCGCCTTGACCAACTTAAACTTGATGAATTTTAAGACAAAAAATGTCACAGGCATGTCTTATATGTTTTACGGTAGTGGTATCACTAATTTGGACTTAAGCAATTGGAATGTTGATCAAGTGACAACATTTAATTGCATGTTTGCTGAGGCAAAACACCTAACAACCTTAGATCTATCTAATTGGGGTGTTGCCCGCACCGCTGATTCTGTTAATATGACTTATATGTTCTCTAATACAAGTGCGCTAACTACTTTAAAACTGACAAATTTTAAAACCACCAATGTCACGACTATGGCTTATATGTTTCGCGGAACCGGTATCACTCATTTGGACTTAAGCGATTGGAATGTTAATCAAGTAACAACATTTGATAACATGTTCGCGGAGGCAAAGAACCTAACGACCTTGAATTTATCTAATTGGGGTGTTGGCCGCACGGCTGATACAATTATTATGCGCTATATGTTCTTTAATGCCAGTGCGCTAACTACCTTAAACTTGACAGATTTTAAAACCACCAATGTCACGAATATGGCTCGTATGTTTGTAGGAACTGGCTTAGCTGAATTAGATTTAAGCCACTGGGATGTTTCAAAAGGGACCAAATTTTTTAACATGTTCTATAATGCGTCTAAACTGAAGACATTGGACTTATCAGGGTGGTATACTTCCGGTGCTGATGTGACCGCGATGTTTGGCAAGACTACCAGCCTCTGGAAAATCACCCTCAGTGCAAATATGAAGTTTACCGGTAGTCCTATGTTCTGGTCAGCTCCGGCTATTGGCACAACAATTAGCGATAACGGACAAAATTATAAAACTACAGCCGCGTCTTGGCAAATTGTTGGTAACGGCACTGATCATAATCCAGCAGGAAACATGGTAACAACCGACCAAATGTACGCTGACCGATCTGAAACAATCACCTACGTTTGGGCGCAAGCGCCTACTTTTGATGGCGTTGCTAACCTTACCTTTGACACACTTGGCGCTGGTGCTTTCCGTAATGGTAACAAGCCATTGGCAAGTAATATGTCAACTGGCGCAGTTAGTCTTATCAACTTGGATGCCAGCAAATCGTACAAAGTGTCCGTAGCGCAAACAAGTGATTGGAACACATCTGGTCAATCCGCAAAAATTTCAAAGAATGATTTGAGCATTCAATATGGTCAATCTAGTTTAGAAAGTAGTGTTGACTTTTGGACTGGGACTTCCGCCAGTAGTCAAAACAATATTATGTTCAATCATAACACCAGCAACTCATTTAGCATTTGGTTAAATCCTAACACGGTGATTGATACAAAACTATTGGGGAAACAATTAGCATCTGAACTCACTTGGACGTTAAGTGAAACACCCCAGTAAAAAAAACAGTAGATTTTCAATTATTTTTCTAAAAGTTGTCAAGTGAAGGACACGACTTATTTTAGAGAATGTTGCAACACCATTTTAATACACAAATAGGCTAACCACTTTGTGGGTCAGCCTATTTTGATTATCATAAGTTTCTACTTACTGTTGCAACATGTTTTATCAATACTTTGAGTCTCATTGCACATTGCTTCCAAGTTGGCTCAAATATCCAAGACAAATCAAAGTGATGCCATTCGAATCTGATTAAGGATTTATAGGTGAGTACGACTCTTGATTTTCGCGAAATCACATAAGCTCTGCATAGAAGCAACCACGCTATAATTCTCAAACGCTTTTGAAACTAAAAATTTATGAATCAGTGCACAATACACGCAGTTGGTTCAAAAAATATTTTCTCCATTGCGATTTCTATCCATGAGAAAATAAAAAAGCTTTGAATGAATAATCATTCAAAGCTTTCATAAATTATGCCGACCGCCGGGCTCAAACCGGCGACCCCCTCATTACTAGTGAGGTGCTCTATCAACTGAGCTAGGTCGGCAGATCAAAGTACTCAAGTATTATATCAAATAATACCAGATACCTCAATATAATAATATGGCGGCGACCATATTATACGGGTGACAGGAATCGAACCTGCACGGATTTCTCCACTGGAACCTAAATCCAGCGCGTCTGCCAGTTCCGCCACACCCGCATGTCTAACACAACCCTTTAATTTTACTGGAAAAATGATTGTACGTCAAGCATTTATTTACCTTTGATCGCAAATAGGCGTAACATGGAGTTAGCGAGGTGACACAACAAATGACAAAAAGAAACGTTGCAACAGTATTCGAAGCAAAACACAATATTGAATTATTATACTTATCGCTACAATCTAAGCTTATTGCCCCAGGGATTCGTGATATCACTGATGTTTTACTACAAGTTAACAAACAAATAGACACCAGTAAAAACCCTGAAGCCTTAGTGAACAGAATGGTTAATTATATTCGTATCACAGCCTCGTCTGAAAAGCTTCATTTTTCAAAAGCTGACGAAAAATTGATTATTGATTTAGGCGTGATTGGTCAACAAGCTGGTCTGAATGGTCAATATATGGCTGATTTTTCTGATAAATCACAATTCTATAGTTATACCGACGCAAATAAATAGATTGGAATTAGCAGCTCTAATCATTCATCAACAAAAAAGGTTCGATACACTATTCTCTGTATCGAACCTTTTAATCGCAATAACTACTTATAACCCTTGCCAATACCTAACCAAGCAGCGCCCTTGGCTACATTGGCGTAATCACAAGACCAACCACCATAAAATGCAGAGGTTATATTCCCTAATTCCGACCAATATTTAACTGTTTTCTTCCCACTATTTTTTTTAGTAGCATAGTGCCATACATCTGGCGCAATTTTTTGATTAACAGCTCTTTGCCGATTAGGAAATGAGTCATTACACCAAAAATTGGTTTTCAATCGATTGATATTTTCAAACCCGGCAACACTGATTTGTAACCCAAAACCGTTAGTAATTGCATACTTAAATAACGCTTTTAGCGTCGTATTATTATGACTATATTGTGTCGTAATACCATTTCTGGCGGTTAATTTAACATCTCGATCTAACACACTGTTTAAGAATTTATACGCCGCCACACTATTGTGATAGCTCCATGCTAAAGTATTTTTATACTTAACATCTGCTTTTGGAAAGTCACTCTGTCTAGTAACAGCACTTTTAGTAGCTAAGTGAACAATTTCATTATGATGAGTAATGTTGGCTTTCACAGATTGAAAGTTTGTTATTATGAGTGCGATAAACACACTTAAACTAACAGTACCAACGCGGATTAGTATATTTTTTTATACATGTCATTTCTCCAACCAAGTATAAACTATTGCTAATTATGTTTAGCGCCTATTTGTGTCCCTGACCAACGCCTGCCCAAGCAGCACCTCTTGCTACTCCTGCATAATCACAAGACCAACCACCATAAAAAGCTGTGGGGATTGCTCCCAACTCAGACCAATTTTTTACAGTAACTTTTCCCTTGTTACCACTATTCGCAGTATCCCACACATCTGGAGCTGAAGCAATGTGGACCGCAGATGTTCGGTTAGGATACGAATCATTACACCACCAACTTGTTGAACCAGATGTTGGGTTGATAAAACAACCATTACTTATTTGTAATCCAAAACCGTTATCTGTGACCCAATCAAAATACGCTCTGACAACAGTATTCTGCGCTGGAGTTAAAGAAACCGAAAGACCACTTCCTAAACTAAAGGAAACAGTAGAGGCGGTATTATTACTTAAATAATTAAAGGCCCTCACTGAATTTTGATAACTCCACGCTAACGTACCCTTTATCTGACTATCGGCGAGTGGCATAACAGCAGCACTACTAGCACCACCAACATCATCGGTCAAGTCCTGTTTCGCCTCTTCCTTGCCTTCAATTACAACACTTCCATCGACTTTTTTAACTTTTTGTAGTCCCAACGCCTCTTGGCTTTTTAGACTATTTAAATATGTCTGTACGCCCCGTTCCCTGAGAATCTCTTCCCCAACCGTGCCATTATTTTTTACAGTCAATGTATCATCAGCTTTAATAAATGATGTACTTGAAAAGCCCATTAATACTATAACCACTCCTGCAAAAACAGAAAATTTAACCTTCTTATGCTTTTTCATGACTAAAATACTCCTTTTGTATTAACTTAATTCATACTATAATCATAAAGATAACATTTTTCACATATAATACACAAATATTCACAAAGAATCACATATAGTTCACACTAAATTCAAAATAAATTATTTCAAAATCAACAAAAAAGGTTCGATACACTATTTTCTGTATCGAACCCTTTAATCACCCTATTTTAGTCGCAATTATTATGCTTTTTGTTTTAAGTCACGTTCTCTTACTAACAAATCAAGTAAAATTCCATTTTGCACCAACGCTTGCCACATCCCCGGCGTGTACTTTTCACCACGAATAATCGCTGATACAATCGCTCTGATCAAGCTATAATCCTGAGAAGTATTCGCCAGTTGTGCCACATCTTCTTCTGCCAAACCTTCATGAAATTGGTGCTGGCGTAGCGTACGATCAAAATTTCTATCATATTCATCAGACTTAAAATAACTCTGCGCTAACGTCAAAATATCGGCTGTATAAGACGGATATGTCGTCTCATGCCATGGAATAGCCTGCCCTTTTGCCTGCCGTAAAATACTAATATTTTTGTCAAAATCAAATGCTTGCATTGCGATACCTCTTTCCGTGGTATCATTGTATCACTTATCTTTAGTAAGTTCACGCATTTGTGTTCCAAATTTGATAACAGTTCTAACCACAGCATAGACTGGCACTACCAAAATCATACCAACGATACCTTTCAAGTTACCCGCTACCATCAGTAAAATCATAATTGTCAGCGGATGAATCTGTAATGATTTACCAATCACATTTGGATAAATAAAGTTGCCATCCAATTGCTGAACAACTGTCATAACAACTAATACCAAAATCATTTGCTTCCAAGATTGCGTTCCTGCCACTATTAAGGAAGGAATGACACCAATCCAAGGGCCTACATAAGGGACAATATTAGTAATACCGGCGATGACGCCTAAAAGCCAAGCATAAGGTTGACCGATGATTAGGTAGCCAATCGCCATCGCCACCCCGACAAACAGCATTTCAATCGCTTGACCAGAAATATACTTTTCAATCGTGTGATCCATCTTATTCGTCAAATCTGCGACATTATCAGCAAAGCGATCAGGAAAAAGACGTTGTAAAGCTGGCAAGAGACGGTTACCATCACTTAACATATAGAATAAAACAACCGGTATTGTCACTAAGTTAATGGTCACTGACGTGATTGTTGAAATCACATTGCCTAGCGTCCCAGCCGTAATAGTCAAAAATGACGCCGCATATTTACCAACGGCACTTTTCACCTCATCAACATCAATCGACAAATGCAAACTGTTAAACCATTTACTTTGCAATGTATCATTGACATACGTTTGAACCGTCTTTGCAAATCCCGGCAAAGCATTGATCAAATTGGTCATTTCACGAACCAAGGTTGGCACCAGCAATATTAAAGCCCCAACAATCACCGTTAAAAACAGCACAAACGTTATAATCACGGCCAGTTGATGTGGCATTTTGTGATTTTTAATGGTGATTTTTTCAAGTAAGGTCAAGATAGGTTTCAAGACATAGTACAAAAAACCGGCCACAATTAACGGTACGAATACCGTTGAAATGAAAACTGATATTGGCTGCATCAAAAAATCAAACCGTGACACAATCCAAATTAGTGCCGACAGTGCTAATAATTCTATTGTCCAAAAAAACAAATTTTTATATTTCAGATTCGGAAACATGTAATTTCTCCAACAATTTATATTGTAATTTTGGCAGACTTAAGGCTGCCAATTCTTCTTGACTAAAGTATTGTTGCCGTGAATCCGGTGTAATTGGTGTCGATTTGACCAACCAAATTTCCCAACGGCGATGTGTGAAAATATGAACCACGGGCTTAATATTAAGCATGTTGCCTTGAATATCTTCCACACTATTAATTGGTGTTAGTGGAAACGTCCAAAAATTAGCTAACAATCCTGTTTCTGGTCTCTGTTCTAAAAGTAAGTCACCGTTTTTCTCATAAACATGAGCCATAAACAATTGCTTGACTGGTTTCGGCTTGGGTGTTTTAACCGGATAATGACTTTCAACACCATCACGATAGGCAGCATTAAAAGATTTTACTGGTGAATGTTGCGTATCAGGGTTTTTAGCGGACATATAACTAGCACCTAAGTCCATAATTGCCTGATTAAAGTCACCCGGCCGTTTAGAATCAACAATTGGCAAAATGGCATCATAAAATATTTGGCGTGACTTAGACTGTGCAATGTCTGCATCAATCTTTAATAAACGACTAAACACACGATATTGATTACCATCAACCGCTGGTACCACTTCGCCAAAACTGATTGAAGCAATCGCAGCAGCTGTGTAGGGTCCCACACCCGGCAAAGTCTGTAAATCTTTGCTGGTCGTTGGCCACTCACCATTATATTCCCGAACAACATATTGCGCTGCTTTTTGCAAATTACGCGCACGCGAATAATAGCCAAGTCCTTCCCACAATTTTAACACAACTTCCTCAGGTGCCTGTGCTAGGGCGCTCACTGTCGGTAACTGTTGCATAAATCGTTCAAAATAAGGAATAACTGTGGCAACTTGCGTTTGCTGTAACATTATTTCTGAGACCATTACGCGGTAAGGATCGTGATTTTGCCGCCAAGGTAAGGTTTTACGCCCCTCGTCATCATACCAACGAAGTAATGTATCCCGAAAAGATTCAATTGTTTGTTCAGACCATTTTTCCATAATATCTATTGTAGCACTTGTAATTGCTATTTTTTTAAAGTATAATAGTTATTTGTATGGAAAACATTGGATAAAAAAAGGAGCACTATCATGGCATTAAAGAAGCCTCTTAACTCATTCGCCCGTGCCCGCAAAGTTAGTCACAGCGCTGCGAAGAAGCAACGCCAAGCTGCTATTGCAAAGTTGCAACAATGGGCCAAAGGTAAGTCAGAAGAATTACCTACGACAAAGTAAGTTTGACTTAAAAAACAAAACCAGTATGTGTACTGGTTTTTTGTTTGTTTTTTTAACAGTAGCTCTTCTATCACTAAAACTTCCAAAAGAAAGGACGTTATTACTTGAATATATCTCAAAAGAATCGCACAATTTTAATCATTTTGGTGATTGGCACTTTCCTGGGTTTCTTAAATCAAACACTGATGAACGTTGCGCTACCAGATATTATGCGTGAATTTCACATTTCAACCGCATTAGGACAGTGGTTAACCAATGGTTATATGCTAGTCAACGGCATTATGGTTCCTTTAACTGCCTTCCTCATTCAGCGCCTAACAACGCGTACACTTTATCTGACAGCGGTTGGGTTATTTGCTGTTGGCACGATCACTGCTGGCTTTGCACCTAATTTTGAAATTTTGATCACGGGTCGTATGATTCAAGCAATGGGAGCCGGTGTTTTTGGTCCGCTAATGAATGTCGTGGTTATGAATTTATTTGCCCCTGATCGTCGTGGATCGGCAATGGGAACTATTGGGTTGGCGCTAAACTTCGCACCAGCCTTGGGCCCAAGTCTGTCTGGATTTATTGTAACCAACCTGAATTGGCGCTTTCTATTTTACATTGTTGCTCCGCTCATTATCGCCAATTTTATTCTGGCTTATTTTCTTCTAAACAACATTGGCACACCAAAACAATTAAAGTTTGATGTACTTGGTGTCATTCTATCAAGTATCGGTTTAGGCGCACTACTTTATGGGTTTTCCAACGCTGGTGGTACACCCTGGCATGACTTTACCGTTTGGGGATTTATCGTAATTGGTTTAGTTGTCACAACATTGTTCGTTCTTCATCAATTACATACGTCAACGCCATTGCTTAACATGAGCGTTTTTTCTAATCGAGAGTTCAATGTTGCTGTTTTGATTAACATCGTTTTGATGATGGCTATGTACGGTGGTGCGTTAATGTTACCACTTTATATGCAAAATGTCCGTGGTGCTTCTGCCTTTATTTCTGGTTTGGTTTTATTCCCTGGGGCTTTGGTTACAGCATTTTTGTCACCATGGAGTGGTCGCTTATATGATCGTTATGGTGCCAAATATCTCACCCTCACCGGAATCTTAATTACTGCTATTGGTACTTTTATTCTCGCTTCATTGACACTAACAACACCACTTTGGTTTGCTGTGATTGGACAATTTGTACGTCAATTAGGCTTAGTTTTGGTTTTGATGCCGATCCAAACTGAAGCATTTAACGCCTTACCACTTACTATCATCCCTGATGGTTCGGCCATGTTTACAACCATTCGTCAGCTAGCTGCCTCGTTTGGTACGGCCGCATTAGTAACAATTATGACAAAAAGCGCCGCCAATTATCAGCTACACCACCAACATGCTAGCAGTTCACTAGTCAATTTGCATGGCGTCCACATTACCTTTTTAACTGCTGCGTTGTTAATGCTCGTTGCAGCAGCGATGACTCGTTTACTGAAACCCAAAACAGCTATTGCAAAAAAGTAGCGAGTATCTAAACTATTTCAGTTATAATAGAGATAACTTAATTAATTGGAGGTATTGTTATGACTTACGGGTTTATTGGTGCCGGCAACATGGCGACCGCAATGATGAAAGGTCTACTGCACGCAAATGTTGATCCAGCAGATATTTACGTGTCTTCACCACACCGTGCCAAGTCGTTGGCAGAGGAACTTCACATCAATGCTGCCGATTCACAAACAGTTATTGACCATAGTGACATCGTCGTTTTAGCATTTTTGCCTAATCAATTAACAGAAATTGGCGCAACGCTTAATTTCACTAATAAAATCGTCGTCTCTGTGTTAGCACAAATCACCATTGCTGACCTAAATCAAGCTATTCCAAATGCGTTCAATGTTCGCGCTTTACCCAACATCAACTCAGCTATCGGGCAAGGTAATACCGCGTTAGCTTTTGCCGATAACATAGACGCAGCACAAAATAAAATCGTCACTCATTTTTGGCAGTTGTTGGGCAACAGTGTCACACTCGAGGAAGAGCAATTCGCTATATTTTCTGCCATTGCTGGTTCTGGTCCTGCCTATGTCTTCAAGTTCATTGACGCATTGACTAAAGCAGGTGTCGCGAATGGCTTGGAAGAAACGCAAGCCGCAAGTATTGCAACACAAACTGTTTTAGGCTCTGCCAGCACCCTAAATCAGTCGGACAGCGACGCCGTCACACTCATGAACAGCGTTGCATCACCCGGTGGCTCAACCCGCGCTGGCCTAGATAATTTTGAAGCTAACCAATTTGATGATGTTGTCGCCAAAGCGATTTTAGCGACCGTCAATCATAAACACGCCTAATCATTAGCACTTCAATCTTGAAGTGCTTTTTTAGTGGGCAATACAAATAAAAAAGCCGCAACCAACGTTGCGACTAATAAGCTGCTATCTCAGCAAAATTATTAAATCAAATACTGAACAAAACATCACGACCGCCCATATCATTTGCGCCAATATAGCGCTGAGATAATTCTACAAGAAACTTTGTCGATGCAGATGTCAACTGTCGCTCAACTGCAAGTAAAGATAAACTATCTTTGAGCGACGCAGCCACAGCGCGATCATTTTGGCTTTTTTCTAGTTGGGTTTTATTGCTAACAAATATGTCGCGTTCATTACTTGTAGTGGTTTCATCTAAAATTAAATCAACCAAATTTTCTAGCAACCAATTTTTATCTGGTATCTGCCATGTCATCACGATACGCCTCCCATTTTGCTCAATGAACAGCACGATACGCTATTCTTATCGTTTTAATTAACAATGATTATTTATATCATACTACTTTTTATCAGTGACAGATTATTAAAAAAAGAAAAATGTATATCATATTTAACAGCACACAAAAAGCCGCAACCGAAGTTGCGACTTTTAGTAGCTCGTGAGAGAATCGAACTCTCGATTCCGCCGTGAAAGGGCAGCGTCTTAGCCACTTGACCAACGAGCCATGGTCAGTTGTTGTTCGCTCTCGCTAAACAACTATATTAGTATACCAAGAATTCAAATACTCGTCAACCCTTTTTCTTCAAAGTCATCAGTTTTGTTGGATCAATTGGTTGTGGCACTTTGACTGGTGTACTTTTGTAATAACGCCAGGGCTTGTTCGGATCAAATTCCAAATCTGTCGTTACCGGCAAACCATTCTTAAAGCGTGTCAACAACCATTGTTCTAATGGTTTGGGGACACCCAACAAGTCGAAATCTGCCGGTGAAATGGCATACCGAATTGCCCGTTCATCATTCATCTTCACCTTTTGTACCCAGTTAGGTTCAACAATCAATTCACGTCCCATCGCAGCAAAGGTCACGCCGGTATCCATCAATTCTTCAACTTGCGCAGGTTGTTTTACTAAGCCAGCAACCATCAGCGGAAAGTCGTCTGGTAGTGCCTGTCGATAATAATCAACAATTTTTGTCTGATCATCCTTATCTTTAAACGGTGTTTGAAGGGCGTCTTTCAATGACAAATGTACATAATCAACTGGCAAGTCAATTAATTTGTTGACAAAAGCTAACGAGTCTTGCAATGTAATCCCTGGTGTCATTGGTTCTTCGGGTGATTGACGATAGCCAAGTAAAAATGGTCGATCAGCGTACTGCTCAATAGTCTGCGCGACTTTAGCCGTCACCGCTAAACCAAAACGCATCCGTTTTGCCAATGTCCCACCCCAAATATCATCACGTTGATTACTGTCAGGCGAAAAAAACTGTTGCATTAAATATAAATTAGCACCATGGAGTTCAACCCCATCAAACCCAGCCAAAATAGCTCTTTTTGTAGCAGCAGCAAAATCATCAATTGTTTGTGCAATTTCTTGATGCGTTAGCGCCCGTGGCGTTTCAAAGTCACCACGTGGATACGCAACGGCTGACGCCGATACTGGTTGTTCCCCACGCAATATTGCAGTAGTCGTTTTCCGACCAGCAGAAAATAGTTGCAGTATCGCTTTTGCCCCGCCTGATTGTATGGCACTGGCTAAACGTGATAACCCTGGAATTTTGTCATCATCAGCAGCCGAAATACCACCTTCCCAGCCTTTACCTAAATGATTCACATGCGCTACTTCACTCACAATAATTCCTGGACCACCGCTGCGCATTTGGTAATAGCGCAATTCATTATCCGTTACACTACCATCTTCAAAAGACGCACGTAAGGTTGTAGGCGCCATTACGACGTGATTACGCACTGTCATTTGCTTATTTTTAAATGTATATGAGTCTAAAAAATCGTAATTTATTTGCATATCAATATTGTAACACGATATGTTAGTGTGTCACGAATTGACCGGTGGCAAGATTCGGTGTGCCACCGTGAAGATCATTTTTGCTAGTACCCACTTGGTGTAAATAATAGGCATACTTTAATTTCAAATCGCTAATGATATTCTGATTCAGTTTTGTTGGTTTAACAGCCTTTTTTTCCATTTTATATAGATGAGCGGCAATTAAAAGATCGCTGTCAGTTAATTTTTTTGATTTAATTTGTGAATCTGACAAAATCACATCATACTTTTTCGCCTTCAGCAGCATATGTTTGACCACGACAGTCTGATAAGTTAACGCTTTTCTCGTTGAAAAAGAACGATTGGTAAAATTAATTGTGTCATTATAATCGCCATTCCCTAGATATTTTGCAACGTAAAGTTCCCAAGTAGTGCCATTTGTCAATGAAAATTGATATTTGTTAGCAGAAACATTGACTTTCTGCGTTTCTGTACCGATAAAATTTTCAGTAGTTGCAATCGTGACATCTTGTGGCGCATTACTGGATGTTACACGAACAATAGGCGCATGAAAACTATGATTAACCACGATAACTTTTTTTGGTTCAAAGCCAAACAGTAGTACGTTAACTAATAATACGGCAAAATACATTAGCATGACAAAGACCGACATGGCAATGATCATTTGATATTTATTTGATAATAGTCTCATCTCATCTCTTTTCTCAAACATAAAAAATCATCCCCGCAAACGGAGGATGATTTAATATCACTTTTTGATTAATAAATTAATACCAACCAGTTGCTTGTGAGTGGGCCCAAGCATTTTCAGCAGTACCGTAACGTGCTGCAATATAAGCCTTCATAGCATTTAATTGATCGTTATAATCGGCTGAGTTTCCACCATAGATAGCACGTGCTTGTGCTGAAAGTTGACCTAAACCATAATATTGACCATTAGTAGCATTAACGTTACCACCTGATTCACGTGCAATCAAAGCATTCAATGCAGCAGAGTTAGAGCCGGTAGTTGAAGTTGTTGTTGCAGATGAAGTAGTAGTGGTGGTAGTTGTTGTTGTTGTCGTTGTGCTGGTTGCCGCTGCTTCAGTTGTTGTTGACTGTGCAGGCGTTGCTGCCGCTTTTGTTGCTGTGGCAAATGACAAGTGTTGACCAACAATAATCAAGTTAACATTTGAAATGTTGTTATTAGTAGCAATTGTGTCAACTGAAACACCATACTTTGCTGACAACTTGTTCAATGTGTCACCAGATTGCACAACATAATCTGATGGGGCTGTTGTTGTATCGGCACTAGCATGTGCACCACCAAAGGCAAAGGCACCTGCAACACCAGCAGCAATGGTCAAAGTCTTCTTAATATTAAACATTATATATTTGTACTCCTAAATTATCTGTTCGAAGATGACAACATCCGAATTGATGAAGTCATGTAATTAACTTACGAGTATTAGTTTAGTCGCTGAATATAATAAGCAAACATCTGTTTCATATCAAGAACATTACATACTATTATTTATTATACATTTACCGTGTTAGTTGTCTTATAAAAATCTTAAGATTTAAAATAAAGCCTTAATATAGAACTTTTAATATTAATTGTGGCGTCTTTGGTAATTGATCATGATCCTCAAAATATGCAACTAACATATCTTGAATAGCCTTATCCCCAGTATAAATTGTCTCAGAATTAGCATAACTTTGGTAATCACCACCGCCGACAGCGCGATAATTATTCATCGCAATGCTAAAGTAATCAGTGTCTTGAATATCTTTTCCCTGATACTTTAATTTTGTAATACGGTTCCCTACTGGTTTACGGACATCAATTTCATAATCAATGCCAAAGGCCAAGTCGTAGTTATAATGTTCCACTTTTGGTTTCAACCAATCAGGATTAACAGCTAATTTCTGATTTTCAATAACAAAATAATTTGCTGTATGCTCCAATCCAACGCGTAAATCAGCACCCGAAATACGTTTTGTGACCAATGTATTATCAAATGGGTAATTTTGCAAAATTGATCTGAGTGTCAACTGTTTTGGCAAACTCGACGGGTTGTTATTTAGGCCTTGCAATGTGATTTGCGCACCAGTCGCAGCCATTTGTACTGCCGCCACCCAGCGCAAAACATCATTACCATATTGTGCCAAAATTAACGGTTCTTCAACCGCAACAGATGTTGTCAAATTAGCGATTGGCTGATCCAACCACGCTTCAACTTTGTCATTAAGTGGTTGTAAGGCTTTAAGCATGTCAGGTTGGCTAGTCGTACCAGCAGCATTTGTTGATGAGGTGAATAACCATTTTCCGTCTCTTAACTCGCCATCAATTTGCGCAAAAAACTTAGCTTGGTTAGGTAATTGTAGCGTTAATGTGTCGTTCATTAACTGGGCCGGCACTTGACCATGCTGATGTGCTGTCAATAAAATATCCAAATCCAGTTCTGCGGTGAGTTGCCAAGCAATATTTTCAGATGTTGTACTAATTACCTTGCCCGAATCCAAGTCACGCTCATAACCACCATGATAAATGCCAATCACAACATCAGCTGATTGGCGCAGACGCGCGATAGTCTGCGCCGCTTTAATCAAAGGTGATTCAATTTTAATGCCTGCGAGATGTTCCGGCTTTTCCCAAATGTTAATATAATCAGTCACTAAACCAATTAAACCAACTTTTGTGCCATCAGCTAGGGTCTTAATTTCTGCTGGATATAAGGTCTGTCCGTTTTCATCCGTAACATTTTCGGCTAACACAGTCGCATTCAAATTTGCCAAATGTTTCTTGAGTTCGTCATAACCCGCATTAAAGTCATGATTACCAAGCGTAACATAGTCATATCCTGCCATGTTCATCATGTCTGATACTGCGTCAATATCGTCATACTTCTTGAGATATTGTAATAGTGGTGAACCTTGATACATGTCACCGCCATCAATTACTAGGGTGTTGCCATCTTTTTGATAGTTCGCGGCTACATTGATAAGGCCTTGAGGTTGTGAACCGCTTTGAATGTAGTCAGTTGGCCATAAGTAACCATGAACATCCGAAGTGTAATATAACTTGAAATGCTTCATTAAATTCCTTCTTTCAAAAACAAGGCAGCCAATGAGGCCGCCCATCTTCTAACCATGGAGTAAGTGTTGACGTAATTTATCTGATAAGTATTCAATGACAAAAATTAGCACAAACAAACCAATTAGAATGGCACCAACTTTATGCCACTCATACCCACTCATTGCAAAAATCATCGGTGCACCAATACCACCAGCACCAACTAATCCTAAAATAGTGGCTTCACGTAGATTCATATCAAATCGGTACGCAAGAATTGAAATGAAATCGGAACTAAGTTGTGGCAAAACACCATAACGAATTTTTTGGAAAAATGTGCTACCGGCTGCATCTAATGATTCCAAGATGCCCGAATCCAAGTCTTCAATTGTCTCAATAAATAGTTTTGAAATCATACCGATAGAGACAACTGCCAGTGTCATCACACCGGCAAACGGTCCTGGCCCAGTGACGCGAATAAACATCAAACCATATACCAATGACGGTACTGTACGAATCGCCATAATCACAAACCGTGTTACCACGACAACTGGTTTTGGCACTATATTTGTAGCTGAAATAAATGACAATGGTACTGCAATAATTGCCCCAACTAGTGTCCCAAGAAAAGCAATTGCAATTGTTTGCAAAATCAAATAGGCAACGCCACTATCCCCACCACCGAATAATAGGTCTTTATCGGGTGTCACAATTCCTTCTAAGATATTCCAACCAATTCGCCAACCTTTATCGGTTAAAGTCATTTGATTGACAGCAGATGATGACCAAATTAAAGCAATCAATACGATGATAGCAGCGGTGATATAATATTTAGCACGTTTAGGTTGCGTCAGCAGAACAGCTTCTAGTTTTTTATTCATGTTGTTCTCCTTAACTCAAGAATTTCCGTAGTTGTTGACTCAATGTTTCAATCAGCACCACGGCAACAAATAATGAAACCAATATCATGCCAACACTTTGAAATTCGCGCCAACCAATTTTTTGGTTCAAAATCATACCAATACCACCAGCCCCAACGTAACCTAGAATGGCAGCATAGCGAACATTACCTTCAAAAGCAAATAACGATGTCGACAAATAAGTCGGCAAAATTTGCGGCATAATAGCGGTAACGAAAGCTCGCGGTGCATTTGCACCTGTTGCAATCAAGGCTTCATACGCTCCCATATCGACTGTTTCAATATACTCAAACAGTTGTTTACCAACGAATGATAAACTAAACATAAAGATAGCAACCGTACCGGCAAATGTGCCTAATCCAAAAATATAAGTCGCAATTAAGGCAGCAACTAATGTTGGCAAGGTCCGTAACACTGTCAATGAAAACCGCACAATAAGATTGACGAATCGATTATTAGTCACATTATTAGCAGCCAATATTGCCAATGGTAAGGCCACCACTGCCCCAAAGAAAGATCCAAAGAGTGACATTTTAATTGTATCAATTAGAGGTTGCCAAACTGATGGAAAATAAGACCACTTTGGTGGAAATAAATCGCCAAAGACAACCCAAAACTGCTGAAAATTAGCAAACAAAGTTGGCAAACTAAAACCAGTCACAACAACTGAAATAATTAAAATAATTAACAGTATCAACAAAATAAGTGGCGTTCTCGTAAACTTCTGGCTGACTGTTTTACCGTTGGCTAACGTATATTTCTTAGCTTTAAATAATTTATCATACCACCACATTATTCGGCCTCATCTTTTGAATAGATATTATCTAAAATTTCTTGTGTCACACCAGAAACTGGTCCGTCATATACCACACGTCCAGAACGAATACCAATAATGCGTTTGGCATAGTCAAGTGCCAAGTCCACATGGTGAATATTGATCAAAACGGTTTGACCAAGTTCGTCATTAATACGTTTAAAATCGTCCATAACTTCATGCGCTGTCACAGGATCAAGTGCCGCTACTGGTTCATCCGCCAAGAGCACAGATGGATTTTGTGCCAAAGTTCTCGCCAATGATACGCGCTGCTGTTGTCCACCAGACAATTGATCGGTTCTAACAAAAGCCTTATCTAACATTGAAACACGATCTAATGCCTCTAACGCGCGCATTTTATCATTCTTTGAGAATAGCCCCAAAATGACGCGCCATAATGGCATGTCTGGAACCAATGAACTCATAACATTGCGAATAACCGTAATACGGGGCACCAAGTTATATGACTGAAAAATCATACCCACCTTGCGACGAAAACGGCGTAATGCTTTTCCTTTTAAGTTTGAAATTTCAACGCCATCGACCGTCAATTTACCCTCTGTGATATTATTTAATCGGTTAATGGTTCGAATAAATGTAGATTTTCCAGCGCCAGACATACCGATAATGCCCACAAATTCACCATCTTCAATTTCTAAATTGATATCTTGTAAACCCTTCACACCGTTGGGATACGTTTTTGAAACATGCTCAAATTTAATCATCTTTTCTTCCTAAACTATAATATGTATTGGCGCCATTTAAGGCACCAAACGCAATAAAAAGCAGCTCAGGAGCCGCTTATTAATGTCGTTGATTTTTACTTAGTTGACTCTTTCAACACTTTTTGTGCTGCACGTTCACCGTCATAGTTAGATGACTTTGCCTTAACATAACCTTCGTGTGAATAGATTGCAATCACTTTTTTACCTTCTTTAGTCTTAGCCAATTTGATAAATGACTTTGACAAAGCTGACTTAAAATTCTTTGTCATAATCTTTGACTTCTTTGAAACTGAAATTGTGTCGTTGTAAATTGGTTGTGAAACACCGATAACGTTTGTTTCAGCCCAAATTGACTTTGATTGCTTGTAATCTTTTGTCCAAGCATCTGCAAAATCACGACGGGCATCTGCATAAACTGGCAAAATATCAATTTGTCCAGAAGCTAAACGTGCCATCCCTGAACCATATGAGTCAACTTGTACTGTATTTGACAAATCAGTCACTGTCTTCTTGTAGTTTTTGTTCAACCACAATGATGGATAAATGTAACCAGCTGACGAAGTAGTTGATGACAATCCCCACTTAGCAGAGTTCAAATCTTTCCATGTCAACTTCTTGCCCGCGTTGATTTTCTTAGCCAATTCTTGTCCCTTAGCAGAAGGACCAGCGATAAATAATGAACGGTATGTCGCTGCTTGCTTTTTAGTAGGTTCAGTTGCCTTGCCATCATTCCACTTTGCAGCAGAAGTGAAGTCTTTATTTAAACCGGCACGCGTTGCAGTTAACAAAACTTGAACGCCGTCTTCATACATCACATAAGTACCACCAGGAATAAAACCAACATCAGCAGTGCCTGATGTTAGCGCTTCTCCGGCAGCTTCATAACTGGTACCTACTTTGATATCAACATTCTTAACGTTGTAACCTTGCTTTTTTAATTGTGCTTTCAGCAAGCCTTTCAATGGCTTAGTTGCTGTTACAATTTGGTCAGGTTGTTTTGAAGGAACAAAATAAATTTTCAATTCCTTGATTGTCTTTGTTGCTGCACTTGCGCTCTGCACGCTCAATGTTGCAAAAGCAATCAATGCAACAGCAAAAACCATACTCAAACGGACGATCTGCTTAGCAGTCTGTTTCATGATTCAGTTCTCCTGTGACCTTAACGGTCTCTCTCGTTTTAGTAACCATTGCGTTACCAGTTTATTCTACACAAGCATTGTCAAATTTTCGTCAAACTTTTGTCAAGAAAAATTCAATGTTTGTCCAGATACTACTTTACCAAAAAAATCATCATCATAGCGAAAAAATAATTAAGTATTTCCTCATTTTTAAAAACAACGTACGGTACGTACTGAACATTCGTTATAATTTTTAATAAAAATACGAACGTTTAGTTTGTAAGCGCTTTTCATACAAACTAATGTCATCATAAAAACCCCAAAACAGTTGTTTTGGGGTTTTACAAATTGATTTAACGTCCAGATTTGAGAGCAGCAACGTGAATTCGGTTAACGGCCCGCATCAAAGCAATACGAGCACGCTTTAGTTCTTCATCATTGTTGTCATCTTGGGCATGAGCTAAACGCGCTTCCGCACGTTCTTTAGCACTTTCAGCACGCGATACATCAATTGTATCAGATGTTTCAGCACTATCAGCAATCACTGTCAAAATGTTATTAGAAAATTCAGCAATACCACCATTTACGGCTAATGATTCTTTATCATCACCACGCTTAACAATTAATTCATCAATCGTCAATGCAGCTAAGATAGGAACGTGTTTTGCCATAATTCCAATTTGACCACCTTGCGTATTTACAATCGCGATATCAATACCACTTTCATTGTAAACATCACCAGCTGGCGTAACAATTTGAACTTGGATACCATGTGTTGCAGTTGTTTCATCTTCCATATGTCAATACCCCCTTATTGGGCCATTGTCTTGGCTTTTTCAACAACCTGTTCAATAGCACCAACGTTACGGAATGCATCTTCAGGCAAATCATCATATTTGCCATCCAAAATTTCCTTGAATGAACGTACAGTTTCAGCAACTGGCACATATTCACCATTGATACCGGTAAACGTCTCAGCAACTGAGAATGGTTGTGACAAGAAGAATTGAATACGACGCGCACGGTTAACAGTCGTTTTCTCTTCGTCTGACAATTCATCCATACCCAAAATTGAGATAATGTCTTGCAATTCACGATAACGTTGCAACGTGCGTTGCACTTCAGTAGCAATTTCATAGTGCTCTTGACCAACGATTTGTGGATCCAAAGCTGATGAAGTTGATGCCAAAGGATCAACCGCAGGATAAATACCTTGTTGTGTCAATGAACGCTCCAAGTTGGTTGTTGCATCCAAGTGCGCAAATGTTGTGGCAGGTGCCGGATCAGTGTAATCATCGGCAGGCACATAAACGGCTTGAATTGAGGTAACTGAACCCTTCTTCGTTGAAGTAATTCGTTCCTGCAATTGTCCCATTTCTGTTGCCAACGTTGGTTGGTAACCAACGGCTGATGGAATACGACCCAACAAAGCTGACACTTCAGAACCAGCTTGAGTGAAACGGAAAATGTTATCAATAAACAACAACACATCCTTACCTTCATTATCACGGAAGTTTTCAGCCATTGTCAAACCAGTTAAGGCAACACGCATACGTGCACCTGGTGGTTCGTTCATTTGACCATAAACCATGGCTGTCTGTTTCAAGACACCTGATTCTTCCATTTCGTGGTACATATCATTACCTTCACGGGTACGTTCTCCGACACCTGTGAAGACTGAAATACCATTGTGGCCTTGCGCAATGTTGTGAATCAATTCTTGAATTAGAACTGTTTTACCAACACCGGCACCACCAAACAAACCAATTTTTCCACCACGAACGTAAGGCGCCAATAAATCAATCACCTTAATACCCGTTTCCAAAATTTCGGTTGAGTTTGTTAATTCGTCATATTTAGGCGCTTCACGATGGATTGAACTACGTGGGACATCATTGGCAATTTCGCCATTGTTGTCGACAGGTTCTCCCAAAACGTTGAACACGCGTCCTAATGTCGCTTCACCAACTGGGACTTGGATTGGCTTACCAGTATCAGTGACTGACATACCGCGTTGAAGTCCATCTGTTGAATCCATGGCAATACTACGGACAATTCCGTCACCTAATGCCAAAGATACTTCAACTGTTAATGTTTGGCCTTCGCCTTTGTCAATGACAAGCGCATTGTTAATGTCTGGCACTTGTTGACCAGCTTCAAACGCAACATCAACGACCGGACCAATCACTTGTACGACTTTTCCAGTACTCATTGTCGTTTCCTTTCATGATAAACATCAATAATCGAATTACCTTTATCGTCTGTCCAGATGTGTCACCACAAATAGTTCTGATATCGGGTAATTATTGATGCATGCTACACAAACAGTAGTTGTGTTTTATTTAATGTGACAGTCGACTTACTCTAGAGCAGCCATACCACCAGTAATTTCTGTAATTTCAGTCGTAATCGCTGCCTGACGTGCTCGGTTAAACTGTAACTCTAAACGACCTATTAAGTCCTTAGCGTTATCCGTAGCGCCCTTCATCGCAGTTGATGAAGCCGCATGTTCAGCCGTTTTTGCGTCAAGCACCGCTTCATACACTAAGCTTTGTGCAAATTGTGGTAAGACAACATTTAGCACCGCCGTTGTGTCTGGTTCGATTTCATACGTGGATTGAACGTCTAGTTCAGCTTTTTGTGCTTCTGTTCCACCCATTGCTTCCAACGTATCTGTTGTTAGTGGCAATAACTGGACATCACGGTACTCACTAGTCAATCGGTTAACAAAGTGATTATACACAACGTGTAAGGCATCAAATACACCCGTCTCATACAAACTCGTTACTGTTTTGACAACAGAACGAATTTCGTTAAATGACGGCACATCCGACACACCACGATGTTCTAAAATCACTTCAAACCCACGCTTTTTGTAGAAATCGGCACCATTTCCACCTACAGCAAGAATAGCTGTGTTAGTGGTATCCAAATTCAATTTTTCTAACAGTGCGTTAGTTTGCTTAATAACGTTAGCGTTGTATGAACCAACCAAACCGCGGTCTGATGTTACCACCAAGATACCCGTTTTTTGGATTGGACGTTGCGCAATCAACGGAATATGATCAGCATCCGCATTATCGAACAGATGAGCAGAGACAAGATGCTCAACCACCGTCTCTAAACGAGCAGCATAGGCACCATATCCAGCACTGTATTTTTGAATTTGACTCAACTTGGCCGTTGAAACCATTTGCATGGCACTCGTAATTTGGCGCGTCTTCTTAGTTGATGAAATACGACGCTGAATATCTTGCAAAGAAGCCATTGCAGCGCCTCCTTTTATTCTGCTGATTCAGATCCAGCAAATCCAGCCTTAAAGGCCTCAATTGCTGCATTCAAATCAGCCTCTTCAGGTAAGTTCTTGGTTTCAACAATTGTCTTAAACAAATCAGACGCATTGGCGTCAACATAAGCAATTAATTCATCTTGGAAACGTTGAATATCTTCGACAGCAACATCATCCAAGTAACCATGTGTCAAAGCGTACAGAACAACAACTTGATGCTGTACTGGCATTGGCTTGTGTAATGGTTGCTTCAACACTTCAACTGTACGACGACCACGAGCCAACTTTGCTTGTGTTGCTGAATCCAAATCAGATCCGAATTGGGCGAAACTTTCCAATTCACGGAAAGAAGCCAAATCCAAACGCAACGTACCAGCAACCTTCTTCATAGCTTTAATTTGCGCATCACCACCAACACGAGAAACAGAAGTTCCGGCATCAATAGCAGGACGAACACCAGCATAGAATTGATCAGCATCCAAGAACACTTGACCATCGGTAATTGAGATAACGTTGGTTGGAATATAAGCTGAAACATCACCAGCTTGTGTCTCAATGAATGGCAAAGCAGTCATTGAACCACCACCTAATTCATCACTCAACTTAGCAGCACGTTCTAGCAAACGTGAATGCAAGTAGAAAACATCACCTGGATAAGCTTCACGTCCGGGTGGACGACGAAGAATCAATGACAACTCACGGTAAGCCGTAGCCTGCTTTGACAAATCATCGTACACGATCAACACGTGTTTGCCATTGTACATAAATTCTTCACCCATTGCTGCACCGACATAAGGCGCCAAATACAACATAGGAGCTGGTTCAGAAGGACCAGCATTAACAACGATTGTGTAATCCATAGCACCCATTTGGCGCAAAGTTTCAACTTGTGTACGCACAGTTGAATCCTTTTGACCAATAGCCACATAGATAACAATCATGTTTTGATCTTTTTGGTTCAAAATTGTATCGATAGCCAAAGACGTTTTACCAGTCTTACGGTCACCAATAATCAATTCACGTTGTCCTCGTCCGATAGGCACAAGGGCATCGATTGCTTTAATTCCAGTTTGCAACGGTTCAAAAACTGATTTACGTTGCATAACACCGGGTGCTTTTACTTCAACAGGGCGTGTCTTGTCAGTTTTGATATCACCCAATCCATCAATTGGTTGACCCAAAGCATTTACAACGCGTCCGATTAATTGTTCGCCAACTGGCACTTCCATGATACGGCCAGTACGCTTTACTGTGTCACCTTCACGAATGTCATCAAAACCACCAAGAATGATGATACCGACTTCGTTTGATTCGAGGTTTTGGGCCATGCCGTAAGTGCCATTAGCAAATTCGACAAGTTCACCAGCCAAGGCGTTAGCCAAGCCGGTTGCACGGGCCACACCATCACCAACATAGGTAATGGTTCCCACTTCTTCTACAGTTAGCGTTGTGTCGAACTTTTCGAGCTGTTGCTTAATTAAAGCAGATATTTCTTCAGCTTGAATAGCCATTATTCTTCCTCACTAACCTAATAATTGTGCCTTCATTTTGGCAATTTTTGTTTGTAAGCTACCATCAATCAGAATTGATTGTGATTGCAAGATAACACCACCAAGAATGCTGTTATCAACGACGTTTTCAATATTAACTTGTTTTGCGCCAGTCTTGGCTGCAAATACGTTAGCTAATTTATCTAAACGTTGGTCATCCAAAGCAACAGCCGTTGTTGCTTTGACGTCAACGATGCCCTTGGCCTCATTATAATGACTGACAAATTGATCAATAACCATTGACAAAATGTCTAAACGATCATTGCGCGCCAGCAGCTGAATCAAATTTTGAATTGACTCAGCTGCGCCCTTTGTGAGCGTCTGCAACAATTGATCACGATCTGTTATCGCTAAATCCGAAGCAGTCACAACAGTTACAAAACTTGGATTCTCAGTAATTAACTTTTGAATCGTTTCTAAGTCATGCAAGACATCATCAAGCTGATCTCGTTCACTTGCTAGCTCAAAAATTGCTTTGGCGTATTGGTCAGCAATATCTTTAATATTTTTTGCCATCCCAATACTCCTTATTTAGTTTCTAAATCTGAAATGTAAGCATCAATTAATGCTTGTTGATCATTCAACGACAATTCCTTTTGCATTAACTTTGATGCAATAGCCACTGAAAGGGCTGCTACATCGTCTTTTGCACCTGAAATTGCGTCTTCCTTGAGCTTTTGTGCATCCGTCTGAGCTTGTTGATTGATTGACGTTGCGCGATCAGTTGCAGCAGCAATCAAAGAATCACTTTGCTTTTGAGCACTTGCCTTGGCATCTGCTACCACTTTTGTGGCATTTTGACGTGTCTCAGCTAGCTCAGATTGACGTTGTGATGCTAATTGTTCTGCCTCTTGACGCGCTGACTCAGCACCGTCAATATCAGAAGAAATTTTATCTGCACGTTCGTCAAGAATTTTTGTCAATGGTCCGTAGGCCACCTTCTTCAAAATGAGCATCAACAAGAGGAAGGCAATGATAATAAACAGCATATTTCCCAATGGAAGTGCTGCTAATGTTGTTAATCCCAACATGATTTTCCTCCGCTACTATTGTGTGATTACTTGCCCATCAACATGAAGGCGAAGACGATTGACAAAATTGGCATAACTTCGACCAACGCGACACCCAAGAACATACGTGACAACAAACGACTTTCAAGTTCAGGTTGGCGGCTCATACCTGCCAAGAACTGTGAGATCAAAACACCGTTACCAATACCACCACCAACGGCAGCTCCAGCAGCTGCAAGACCTGCTGCGATTACACCAAGATTGTGCAAATCCATTAGATTTCTCCTTATTGTACCGTGTTGCATGGGTCTTCCCATACCACACACTTTATACTATATAGATGATACGCTCTCGCGTTCTTTTGGCAAACCAACTCGTGTCATAACCCCATTAAACGTCTAAGTTTAGTGCGATTGTGGCACAAATCCCATTTGCTCCAACAACACTATTCATTACCTGACAATTGTGAAATAAACACGCCAGTCAAAATAACAAATACGTATGCCTGAATGGCACCAATAAAGAGTGAAAATCCTTGCCAAACCATTTCGATTGGCAATGACAACACTGACCAAAGACCATTAAAATGTCCTGGCCATGCCAAACTGTTAGCTACGAGTGTCAGCAACATTTCACCAGCGAAGATGTTACCGAACAAACGCAGTGACAACGTCAAGAAATTGGCTAATTGTTCAATAATATTCAACGGCAACATCCATGCATACGGGGTGAAGAACATATTCTTGATATAGCCTTTAAAGCCAAGTTCTTGCACACCCATACCATGAGCTACCATTAACGACATAATTGCCAAGGTCATTGTTACAATTGGGTTGGCCGTTGGTGACTTAATATAAGTCACACCATCACCAAGCTTAATTTGTAACAGCAAGCCCATTTCGTTTGACACAATTACAAAGAAAAACAATGTAAATGCGAACAAACCAAATTGACGTGCTTGTTTTTTTGATAGTTGTCCACCAACGATACCGTTCGTGAAATCTAGCAAATATTCAATCACATTTTGCCGCTTGTTAGGTTTTACACTAAGATTGCGGGTCAATACAACTGAGACAATGACAACAATTGCCATAGCCAGCAACGTTGAAATAATTGTGGTCCAATCAAAGGTCAAACCAAGAAACTTAAACGTTGCCGTTGGGTCATCCATGCGCCTTCTCCTTTCTCAAATATTTGGCGAAGTGGTCGTAAGTATTTCGGCTATTCGTCATAATATAAATCTATGATACGCCTTTCAGTTTGAATTTCAACTACTTAGCGAACCTTTTTCACAAACTTTTTATTATCTTGACTTTGTAAGGTTGTCAACTTAGTTATCAACGCCCATAAATTAAAATTTTAACCGATTAATTTCGATCGACAACAAGATTATTTCATCACAATTTCGATCAAAAAAGTGCTGCGTTTCAGCCTTTACAGGCTAACGCAGCACCTCCTAACAAGGTTTATTAAAATTACTTTTCACTGGCAGCCACTTTTGGCAAAACCAGATTCAACACAATACCCAAAACGGTAGCGATAGCGACACCTGAAAAATCGACTTGCGAACTCAACTGTAAATGGAAATTACCAATACCAACCACAAGAATCGGTGCAGCAATCATCAAATTACGCTTTTTGCTATAGTCAACCTTATTGTCCACAATGACCTGCAAACCCGCCGCCGCAATGACGCCGTAAAGCATGAAGCCAACACCCCCAGTAACCGCACCAGGAATAGTTGAAATCAACGCAGATAATTTACCAATGAAACTAAAGACAACAGCGAAGAATGCCGCACCACCAATAACCCATACAGAGTATACACGACTCAACTGCATCACACCTATATTTTCACCGTAAGACGTTACCGCTGGTCCACCAACTAATCCAGCGACTACTGAAGCCGTACCATCACCAGTTAACGTACGCTTCAAGCCAGGATTAGCGAAAAAATCATGTCCAGTAATTTTAGACAATACCATCAAATGACCTAAATGTTCTGATAGGGTTACTAACGCCAAAGGCGCCATGCTCAGCACCGCTGCCGGATAAAAGACAAATCCATTCTTACCAATGAACGTTTCAAAGTTAGGTAATTGGAACCAGTGCGCTGAAGCAACTGGGCTTAGGTCAACTAAACCAACCATTAACGCGACAATATAACCAAATATAATCCCTAACAACACGGGAAGTAGTCCCAAGAAACCTTTTAAGAACATATTAAACGCAATTGTCGCAAGGAGTGTAACCAAAGCAACAACAAAGACGCGCCAATCATATTTATTGTTCAGCATTGTCGCAGAGCTAGCAGCCGATCCTGCCAAACTCAGACCAATAACCATAATAATCGGACCAACAACTTCTGCTGGAAAAATGTATTCAATCCAACCAGTTCCTGTAAATGTCACAACAAGAGCAACAATTAAGTAGACTAGACCAACGGAAATAATACCTTGCGCGACCGCTGGATAGCCAATTGTTTTCAAAAGCGAAGCCATCGGTATAATAAAGGCAAAACTTGAGCCCATGTACGCTGGTACTTTACCACGTGTAATCAGTAGGTGTAATAGTGTGCCGACTCCCGAAGTAAACAAGGCCACACCGGGATTTAACCCAACTAGCAACGGCACTAAGACTGTTGCGCCAAACATTGAAAACAAGTGCTGAAGTGATAATCCAAGCCACACTAAAAATGGTGGTTTGTCATGAAGATCATAGATAGCATTGCTATTGGTATTTTCTGACATAATTACTCTCCTGAACGTATTGAATCTATTATATACAAAAAACCTGACTTCATGCACGATGATGTCAGGTTTTTTGTTATATGATTTTGTCAAATATGCGCGGCAAACGCATAGTGTTGCTGAAACATCCACTGTCACGCAACACCTCGCTTCTTGACAGTACACAACGTCATCCCACTATTATTGGGGTGGTCAGACAAAATTTGTCTGCTACATATATATCATTTGGATAACTTGTGTACTTTTGCGACGTCAGTTGATTGCGCTTTATCATTAGCATTTGTTTATTCACATTGGAATAATTAATTAATCTCAACCTTAGTCTGCGAGGCGTTGCCTTGAACTGCTTCAATTTCTGTCAAATTGTTTTGCGACATTCATGGCCTCCTCTTATTTGATTAACTATAGTATATCACCATTTGTAAGCGCTTTCAACTATTTTTTATCCTTATTTTAGTACACTATTTGACCGACATAGTCCCCACCATGACCATCAAAATCCAATTCTTCATCAATTTTAACGGTGGCGGTTTCCGGTAATTCGAGGCAAATCACCATAATCGTTGCCATTTTGTCAGCTTCATGAATTGCTTTAATGTTCATATCTGCCAGCTTATCGCCATGTTTAACATGATCACCGACGGTAATTTTGAGATTAAATGGTGCACCATTCATAGCGACTGTGTCAATGCCCATGTGAACCAACACATCTGTACCACGCTCTGTTTTAATACCAATAGCATGTTGTGTTGGTGCAATCATTGTAATTTCACCATCAATCGGCGCTAAAACATTGCCGTTAGCAGGTTCAATTGCAAAACCATCACCCATCACTTTGCTAGCAAAGGTATCATCTTTGACATGTTCTAAATGTAAAAGTTGCCCATCAGCTACCGCAAAAAGTGATTCAACTACTGTATCCTTGATCGGTGTTGTCGTTTCCGAGGGTATCATTTCGCTTGATTTTAATGGTACCGTCAGCGTCGGTGACAAGTTGCCGTCATAAATGTTTTGAATATTATCTGCCACAAATTGCACATCTGGTCCAATCACAATATGAATTTGATGTTGATCTAAAACATTAACGCCCATAACACCCGGTGCATGTTTTAAAGCATTAACATCAGCCAATGCCGTATCCGTCATTTTGTAACGTAAACGCGTCGTACAATTATATAAATAAGTTAAATTGTCTTTTGCCTTATCTCCACCCAAAGCTTGCCAAATCACACGTGCAGTGCGTAAATACTTGTCTTCTGTTGACGAACTGAGCACGACATCACTTTCTGCCGAATTATTTTCTTTTGGATCACGACCCGGTGTCATCAAATTGAATTTTTGAATTGCAAAATTAAAAATCACATAATACAAAATCGCGAATACAATCCCTTGTAGTAACAACATATATGGCTTGTTAGCCAAAGGCATTTTGAACGCTAATACGTAGTCGACCAGCCCGGCTGAAAACCCAAAGCCAGATGTCCAATGGAAAAAAGCAGCAATTGCCAAGCTCAAACCAGTTAGAGCTGCGTGAATCAAATACAGTGGCCACGCAACAAACATGAATGAGAACTCTAAAGGCTCTGTTACACCTGTAAAGAATGAGGCAACGCCTGCTGCCAACATTAACGAACCAATCCGTTTCTTTTGCTCTGGTAACGCATTACGATATATGGCATACGCCCCTGCCGGCAAACCAAACATCATAATTGGGAAAAATCCTGCCTGATAACGACCGGTAATGCCCAAAACACCATGGGAATCCCAAAAATTACCAATATCATTAATCCCCGCCACTTTAAACCAAAAAACCGAATTCAAGGCATGATGTAGGCCAGTTGGAATCAGTAATCGGTTAAAGAAACCATACAATCCTGCCCCAATCCAACCAAGATTAGAAATAGTTGTTGCAAAAGCAACTAATGCCGCATAAACAAACGGCCACACCACAATCATCACAATACTAAATATCAGCATCGCCAAGGCCGTTAAAATAGGTACTAATCGCTTACCACTAAAAAAAGACAACGCTTGAGGCAATTTTGTTTGTCCAAACTTATCAAAAAGCGCGGCTGCGACTAAACCAGATACAATACCAAATAAGACATTGTTGTGCGTTGGTGTACCAAAGGCGGCGTTAACCGCTGTTATTTTTTGACCAAACAACGTCGCAATATTTTCTGGACGCAGTACATAGTCTGTCAGCGCGTACCCAACGACTGCTGCCAAAGCAACCGCCCCATCCTTTTTATTGGACATTCCCAAAGCTAAGCCTACTGCAAATAAAAGTGCCAAGATATCAAGTATCGAGCCACCCGCAAGCTTCAAAACGCCACTTACAAACCAAGTAGCTGGTAACCAATTACCAATACCTGTCAAAATCGCAGCAGCTGGTAACACTGCCACTGGCAGCATCAATGAGCGTCCTATTCTTTGAAAATAATCTTTCATAACCTCACCCACCAATTTGTGCTAATTTAAGCACAAATGCAGCGATTCCTTTCCCTATATGACATAACACTACTGATAATAACGCTTTTTAGGACAAATAAGTTTTTTCATGTAAACTTTCATAACACATCAAAACCATTTTCACAACATATACCAATGTACACTTTTCCACTAGAAAAAGCAATAAATTGCAATAAAAAAAGGTATACCAATTTTGGTACACCTAAGAATGATAATTAGCTTTATTTTGTTAATGTTGTCTTTGATACAACTTCCAAATTGTCATCCAAGTCGTAAACTAGAGGTTGTCCATTCGCAATTTCAAGATTCAAAATATCATCATCTGAAATATGTTCGATATGCTTAGCCAAGGCACGGAGTGAATTACCATGAGCGGCGATGACAACATTTTTGCCAGCTTTCAAGTCCTTTGAAATGTTTGATTCCCAGAAAGGTAATACACGTTCCAAAGTAATCTTCAAATTTTCACCTAATGGCAATTCACCTTCAGGTACATCGGCGTAACGACGATCAAACGCAGGATATGTCTTACCTTGAACTGTCATTGTTTCATCGTATGAATCCAACAATGGTGGCAAAACATCGTATGAACGACGCCAAATATGAACTTGTTCGTCGCCCCACTTTTCAGCAGCTTCAGCCTTATTTTGACCTTGCAAAGCGCCATAGTGACGTTCGTTAAGGCGCCATGACTTCTCTTCAGGAATAAACAATTGACCAGCCTCTTCCAAAGCATAGTGCAACGTTGTAATCGCACGTGTCAAAACTGATGTATAAGCCTGATCAAATTGGATACCTTCAGCCGCCAACAATTCGCCAGCTTCCTTTGCTTGTTCAACACCCTTGTCTGACAACTTTGTGTCAATCCAACCATTGAATAAGTTCAATGCGTTCCATTCACTTTGACCATGACGGATTAGTACTAATTTAGCCATTTGTTCCAAACTCCTTAGTTTATGTTTGTGTTAATCGTAACGATATCATTATACCACGAAATCACGACACAAAAAAACTCGCCGAAGCGAGTTCTTTCTAATTGGTTATTAGCCCTTAACGATGTTAACAGCTTGCAAACCACGGTCACCACTTTCAACTTCGAAAGTAACTGCTTGACCTTCGTCAAGAGTCTTGAAGCCGTCGCCTTGGATTGCTGAGAAGTGTGCAAATACATCTTCGCCGTTTTCGCGTGTGATGAATCCGTAACCCTTTTCGCCGTTAAACCACTTTACTGTGCCTTTTTCCATGATATGTTTCTCCTTTGGTGTGCTCACCAAGTAATATTGTGCGTAATCTAAAATAATTGGTACTGAGCGCCTTCCGAAAAAAACAAATCAAAATCAAAAACTTTTATTACCCCATTAGTGTAACACATTCACAGAAATTAGCAAGTAATACACTAATAACTGTAATTCTTTTTCATTCCCAATTATTGGATTATTTTTTTCACCGATTAAAAGCAACTTCAATAGTATCAAAAAAACGTTTCCAACCTGTTTAAGGCGAAAACGTTGATGACATATTATTTAATATTTAACGCTTTTTTGACTGCTGCAACTTGTAACTGTGCTGCTTTGTCTGGATCTGTTTTTGCCAAGGTAGCTAACTGTGCTTGCTGTTGGGCTAGTGCTTGCTTTTCAGCATCCGTTTTTGGCGTCATTTTCGATTGCAATGACTTAGCTTGAGTCGTCGTCAAAGCAACCCAAGTGCTTGGCACTTGATAAACAACATGCTTATTTTTAAGTTGGTGATTATTGCCACCAATACCAAACATCAACCGCATTGTGGCATTTTTATAAACATAACGCGTTGTTTTCGTAATTTTGTAGGCTTTATTGCCAGAAATATTAGACATACGAGAACTGGTATTCAAGTTAGGCTTTGCAATCGTTGTTTTTTTAGCATTGTCTGTAGCACGGTAAACATAGACATTTTCAGCGCCGTTTGTACCAACACCTTGATAAAGCAATAGACCAAATCCCTGTGACGCTGTTCCGGCTGTGTAGATTTGTTTTTTGGTTGTGGTGGTGACTTCCTTCATACCGTAGTGTGAATTCATGTTAGCCGCAACGCCAGCAACACTTAAAACCAAACCTACAAACATAATCACTGTCGTTACAATACGTACGCCACGATTAGTAATCATCATATTTGCCACAAAGGCCAAAATAGCAAATAACGCTATCAACAAAATAATCATTAGGCTGCGTCCTCCTTGTGTGCTGGTGTGTTAATTTTGCCACTGTGTAGTAAGAATGTAATTAACAATGCAACAAGAGCAAATCCTGCGGCCAACAAAAATGAAGCATGGAAGCCGTTCAATGTTGCATCTATTAACTTATTAGCATATGACAATGGATCTTGACCTTTAAGTGAAGCAGCTGGCTTATTGTTATCAGTAACAGACTGCATGACTGATGCCAAAATTGCCGTTCCCAATGAAGAAGCAATTTGACGCATCGTGTTGTTGGCAGCTGTTCCTTGAGCAGCCGTTTCAGGTGACAAAGCACCCATAGCAGAAGCTGTCAATGGCATCATTGTCATCGCAATACCAAACATACGCAATGTATATAGCGCAGTGATGAAGTGTTGTGACGTATCAGCTGTCATATAAAATAGTGGTACAGTACCAATCAACAAAATAGAAAATCCAGCAACGGCTAAGCGCTTAGCCCCATGCTTATCGTAGAAAGCACCAGCAATTGGTGACATAATTCCCATCATCAACGCACCTGGAAGCAATGTTAATCCTGAATCCAAAGGCGTTAATCCGCGAATATTTTGCATATAAATTGGCAAAACCATTTCAACACCAATCATAGCCATCATTGCTAAGGACACTAATATTGTCGTAATGGTAAATTGTCTAGACTTGAAGACAGACATATCCAAGAATGGCTTTTCCATACGAGATTGATGCCACATAAACTCAATTGTGATTAGCAATCCGGCAATTAATGGCAAAATAACCCAACCAAAATCACCCCATCCGTGATCTGAAACCATGGCAAATCCAAACAAAATCAGACCAAATCCAAACGTTGATTCAATCAAAGAACGCACATTTAGCGTCACTTTTTTCGTTGGTAAAATGTTACGGAAATATACGAACGAAGCAATCATCACCACAATAACCACTGGTAGGACAACGCCAAAGATTGAGCGCCATGAATTTTCAAGTGTGAAGCCCAAAATTGTGTGGTCTTTTTCCAAAATCCAACCTGACAGCGTTGGTCCGATGGCAGGTGCCATTCCAATAACCAAACCACCAAGTCCCATCGCTTTACCGCGGGATTCTGCATCAAATAAATTCAACGAAATCACTTGCATCAATGGCATCAAAACACCAACAGCCATAGCTTGCAAAACACGTGCCACCATGAGCATCCAGAAAGCACTAGTTGGTGTCACAAACGCCAGTAAAGTACCAGCCGTAAACAAACCAAGCGCTGATAAATACAACGTTTTTGTTTGAATTCGTGTTGTTAAGAAAGCTGAAACCGGAACCATAATTCCGTTAGCCATTAAGAAAATGGTTGTCAACCATTGCACTGTTGAGGCATTAACATCAAACGCTTTCATCAATGCAGGTAATGCTGTCCCCAAAGCTGTTTGCATCAGCATTACAGAGAACACACCGACCAACAACACAATCATCATGGCAACGCGGTTGACTGGTTTCCCCTTTGTGTCTACTATTTTATCAGACATATCAAAATCCTTTCATTCATTTTCTGTCATTTACAGAAAACACTTTAGTTCTTCATTAGCTTCAAAAATGTATTTTACGCTTAAATAAAAAATTGTCAACTAAGTTGACAATTAATTATCATTTATTATATGTGATTTTTTGCACATCATGCTGCCCATTCAGCGTAACAATCACATCTGCTAATGATTTCGTAGGTAAAATATAGTGATCTAAATTAGTTTGATTCGTTGTATCCCACACTTTCATGACCAGATCACTCAACTCGTCTAACGGCATTTTGGCATATTGATAGCGCCAGCTAGACGGATCATTCTTGGCTAAGGCTGTTTCTTGTAGCGTTCTTGACAAATACCATGACTTAATATCAACCAAATCTGCGGTAACAAAAATTTTGAAATCTAACACATCCTCTGGCAATCGCAGGGCTGTTACACCCTCAACAATTAAAATGTTGGGTCGCATAATTGTTTGCAATTGGGTGGGGTGAATATCAGCCAGTTCTTGCGTATAAAGGGGTATCTCGATTCGCTCACGACCAGCCTTGAAATCTCTAATCACTGTTGCCATACGGTTCAAATCGTATGTCTGTGGGAACCCTTTTTGTTCAAAAATGCCGGCGGCCAATAATGTGTCATTAGACATCATAAAATCATCTGTACTAATCACACTAGCCGTCAAATTTTCCTGATGCAATAAAGATGCCAAATTATTAGCAAATGTACTTTTGCCAACTGAAACTGAACCGGTAACACCAATTACCATGAAAGGTGGCTGATAGCGTTTCAAAATTTCATTGACTAATTCGTTCATTTTTCAACCTCATAACGTTCGGCACCGACATGGTCCAACAACGGTGTCACTGACTTTTCAGCCAGCAATGTCAAACGATGCATCGCGCGTGACGCAACTGTATACAACAGACGGCGTTCGTCTTCTGCCGCATATCGTGTCCAATCCGCGTGCCAAATGACGACTGCGTCAAATTCCAGTCCCTTAGCCAAATACGATGGTACTATGATAGTGCCCAACGCCAAACGTTGATTTTCTGATTGAATCAGTGTCACATTTTTATCCGCCAATTGTTGCGCCAATAACTTCGCATCAGCGAGTGTTTTAGTAATAATAGCTGTCGAATCTTGGTCTTTAGCATTTTGTTGTAACTGCTGACGTAACTTATTCAGCAATTCGGTTTCATTGTCAGCAATTTTCACAGTTGGCTTCTCGCCATTACGATTAAACGCTTCAATATCTTGCCCACCCAATAAAATGTCTTTAGTGAAATCAGTAATTTGTTGCGTCGAACGATAAGTTTGCGTGAGCTTAACCGTGTCTACCCGTTCTGAGTCAAACAAGCTAGCCAAATCTTCCTGCAAATTAGCCGCATTATCCTTGGTGAAAATGGCTTGGTTAAGGTCGCCAAGCACCGTGAATTTTGCCAATGGGAAGCTAAACTTTAAGAAAGCTAATTGGAACGGCGTATAATCTTGCACTTCATCAATGAATAGGAAGCGAATATCACGTTCGCCATGCTTACCAGTCATTAAATCATATAAATACAAATATAACGTTGTGTCAGCAAGGGACATTTGATGATTCTTGAGATTAGCCACAACGTGTTCAACATGCGTCTGCCACTCTGCTTCTGATAGTTGATAAGCCGCTAAGTCAAAAAATCTTGGTAACTCATGCAAAAACTCAATAAATTGCGCATTGATATTAAGGAAACTGGCACGTCTCACTTGTCTTGCCAAAGGCTTCAAAGCTCGTGTCGTGATTTGCTTAGCCAAGAACTTTCGCTCAGCTTTTTCACTGGAAAATTCTCGCTCCTGTTCCCCAGCACCTAATTGCGTGCGGCGCGTCACTGCCGCCGCATCATTTTCTTCATTGTCGCCCATACGGACACGCCCAGCGCCAACAAGCTCATCATATTCTTCCTTAGATAGATTTTCAATTTCTAAATCTACCCAATCTTTACGCATTTCCGTACCAATGCGGCTGCTTAGCATACGCATAAGTGTGTCGCGAGTTGCGTCCAAACGTTGACTTAACTTGTAATTTTCGTTGTACTGATAATAAATTTCTGCCATGCGTTCTTTGGCGATAAATGGCTCGCCTCTAAACATAATGCTGCGGAACTTCATCCCCTGACGCGTCAAAGAGTTGGCATAATTAGTGACCGCGTTGAACATGTCAACACTACCTTTGGCCAATGCCAAGCGATTATTCACATGATCCAATTCAAAGCGTTCTTGCAACGTTTCTACAGACATTTTGGGTAAACGCCGTGAGGCGTATTGGTAAAATGTCATTTGAATCATATTCTGTTCACCCAATTCAGGCAAAACTTGATCAATATAATCATTAAATAGTTGGTTAGGACTAAATAGCACCACTTGACCGCTGGTTAATTTACCACGATAGCGATAAAGCAAGTAAGCCACACGTTGCAAAACTGCCGCCGTCTTACCAGAACCGGCTGCACCTTGAACAAATAGAAGATCCGCCGAAGTATTACGTATAATCTTATTTTGCTCTTTTTGAATGGTTGTCACAATTGACTTCATCTTGGTTGATGATTCGCCACTCAAGGCATTCATCAACATAGCATCCCCAATTGCCTCTTCCGTGTCAAATAACGTCACAATCACGCCATCTTCAATTTGAAATTGACGTTTCAGCGTGACATTAGCTTTTTGAGTGCCATCCGGTGTCAAATATTCAACCGGTCCAATGCCACCGTCATAATAAATAGAAGCTACCGGCGCACGCCAATCATAGACAAAATAGCGATTGTCGTCATCACTAAATGACCCTAAACCAATGTAGATGGTTTCTGGTTCACCGCTTTCTGACACGGATTCGCTAAAATCAATACGTGCAAAATACGGATTATGAATCTGTTTATTCAACACTTCATAGCGACGCTCTGCCCGTGACTTAGAATTTTCACGTTCAGCCAACATTTGTTGTTGCTGGCGGACAGACATGGCTGTTTCAACAATACCGGAATAGGTATCGGTTTTGAGACGCACATCTCCCCAACTTTTGGAAACGTCAGAGATGTTCTTGTTTGTCCGCTTAATTTCTAGCTCGGTATCAGTCAAAGATTGGTTCATGGCTGATAGTGTTGTCTTCAAATATTGCTCTTCAACTTGCTTAATTTTTTCGTCCAAAAACGCGTCCCACTCTCTTAAATTTCAATGATATAATTATACGCTTAGATTGGATAAATGAAAAGAAAAAACATTTCAATTTTAATTTGGCATAAAGAAAATCCTCCTAATCTGCTATGAATCAAATTAGGGGGGGCTACTTGATGAACAATTAACGGACAAAACATTATGGTGTGTCATTGAATGACCATGTAACCGTGGATTCAAGCAACTTACCAATCAATGATGAATTCATGGTGATATTTTTGTTCATTTGTAAGTTAAATCGCTTCTCATTGTCATGATCAAACGGAATGTTGACTTGGCTATTTTGGGCTTCCTCTTGCCAAAAAATGACTGGCCCGTTTGACATATCGTCATCGCCATAATACATACTAAGATCCGAGTCAGAAATTTTTTTCGACGTTTCATGATTTGTCCAATCACTTGTTTGTTCAATAGTGATTTGATACGGTTGATTAACCTCTAAGTTACTCAAATTAAACGAACAAGAAGATGCACCAACAGCTGTTGGCACCTTACTGCCACGAAAATCACTCGCTTTTACCTGACCAAATCCAAAAGATGAAACGCTATTGACAAACGGTGCTTGCGTCCAAACATAGGTGGCTGATTGCAGTTCGTTTTGCCACATATCACTTGTCGTGACAATGTCCCCCTTAGGATTATGGTCTGTACCAGAACCAACCACTTGCCAACTTGCCGCCGTGGTAATGTAGTTATGACCATTGTCATTGAGTGTTGTGCCAATTGACGGTGCTGCAGTAAACGTCATTGTCGTCTCATTTCCTGTACCTAATTGAACATTTGGGCCCAACTTAACTTTCCAGAGCTTAGTCATTTGGGTAAACATGTTTGTTCTTCCTGTCAGACTGCTGGTATTCCATTTACTTAAGTCAAGCGTAGTAACTCGACTATCATAAAACATGTTACTCATATAGGTTACTTTAGAAACGTCCCAATCACTTACATCTAATTGAGAAGCCCCATTTTTATTAAACATGCTGGTCATAGCCGTTACATTGGTTGTTTTAAATCCCGTCAACGTCAATTGATTTAATTGACTCATATTAGCAAACATACTAGTCATGCCAACACTTGCAACATTTTCACCAACATTCCAGTGGCTCACATCAAGCGTTTTTAATTGAGAAAAGTTAAACATGTTCATAAAATTTGCTACTTGTGAAACATCCCACCAGCTAAGATCTAATTCGCCTATACCCGAATAACTAAACATATCCATCATTGTTGCAACACCCGTGGTCATAAAGTTAGTTAATATCAGTTGCTTCAAGTCCTCTGTATAAGCAAACATACTACGCATATTAACACCATCGATCTCTCGGTTACTTCCCCAACTACTCAAATTGATCACTTCAAGTTTTGACTTATTAAACATGAACTGAAACTCGGTCACTTGGTCAACATTAAAATGACTTAAATCTAACGCGTTCAGATTTATGCTTTCAAACATTCGAGTCATGTCAGTGACGTTGATAGTATCAAAATTGTTTAATGTCAGCCCTTCTACATTTGTGCTCCGAAACATATCTTCCATCGTTACGTTTTCAGCCGTTCGATTGACACCCCAACCACTTAAATCAATTGTCTTCGCCTCTGTGCCATTAAACATACCCACAAAAGTCGTCACTTTTGATACGTTCCAAGAACTCAAATCTAAATATTCTTTGCTAAAACTCTGAAACATATAGGACATATCCGTTACCCTGTCGGTCGTAAAATCACTCTGTATTAGATTTTCTAGTCCCACCATCCATTGAAACATATGCGACATATTGATATTTTCCGCAGTTCCATTTTTACACCAATTACTTACGTTCAAAGTCACCAAGGAAGAAGAAGCAAACATGTACGAAAAATTGGTGACTTCTGAAACATCCCACTGACTCAAGTCCAAAACCGTCATTTTTTTCGTATATCCAAACATATAAGCCATATTAGTAACATGGTTAGTTTTAAAATCAGTCAACACAAGATTCTCCAAAAATTGTGTGTTATAAAACATGTCTGCCATGTTAACATTTTCTGCTGTTCGGTTCTCGCCCCAATGACTAAGGTCCAAATTTACAATTTTGGAACCATTGAACATATACGAAAAATCAGCGACTTTAGTAATGTCCCACATACTTAAATCTAAATTCGTCAAACCCGTGCTCTGAAACATATAAGTCATGTTATTAACGTTGGTGGTATTAAAATCAGTTAAATTAAAGTTGTCATTCTGCAACGCTGCCGTATTATAAAACATATGGGCCATTGAAACGACGTCTGCTGTTCGATGCGCACCCCAACTTGATAAATTCAAAGTGGTCAAAGCCGTCGCGCCAGAAAACATGTAGGCAAACGTTGTTACTTTATCGACGTTCCACGCACTCAAGTCTAAACTGGTCGCGAGAGTACCATAAAACATATTAGACATATTCGTCACATTACTGGTATTCAACGCACTCAAATCAGGATTAGTCAGGCCTTTACTGTTGTAAAACCAATAAGACATCGAGGTTACATTACTCGTATCAAAATTTTGCAAATCAATAAATTCAGTGAGTTGTCCTAGATTAGCAAATAAATAAGGCACGTTGGGGTCTACTGTGACAGTCCCTTCAAATTTAATTTTTTTGACGTCGTTACGATACAATTCAGCAGCTTCTATGTTTGAGTAGATGTTCTGTGATAATCGTCCCTGCTCAAAAACCAACAAACCAGTATCCGAATCAAATGTCCAAGTGCTAGTTCCGTTCAGATTCTCCGTAATTGTTCTCGGTGCTTTTCCAGACGAAGCTGGCTTACTATCTGTCTTCGCCAAAGGTTGTTCAACTTGTGGGTCTGCTTCAACTTTAGGCTGTTCCGGTTCGGCTACTTCAGGTGTCTCGAGCTCATCAGATTCCGCCCCTGCTGACTGACCGTCACCCGTATCGTCAGTAGCGACGCGCTGAATCAATTCTTGCAAGTCAGAGCGACCGTCATTTGGTAGACGTAGCTTTTTATCCGTTTTGACGTCATCAGCTGTCATCACTTCGGCAGCTGTCACGGACTGTATTGGACCTGTGAAGGTTAGTAATGTAATTAATATTGGTAAGTAGAATTGTTTGTTCAAACGCATGATTTTTCTCCATTAGTAGCCTAGACCCTCATTCTACTAGGGGGGGAAGACCAGACGAATTTTTGGTGAACAAATTGTGAACGTTAACCTAAAAAGCGGAGACGACATGATGTCGTCTCCGCTAATTTTATTTATCTGTTACAATCACAGTGGCGTTATCTCCAATGTAGATTGACGTTTTCTTACCTGTCTTATTATCAACCAGATTAACACCATGTCCGCTTCGATCAAAGCTAAATGAGCCAGTATATTGATAAATGACCTTACCTTGATAATCTTTGATGACAATTTCACGTTTTTGATTGTTGTTATATTCCAACTGGTAAGTCTTTTTGGACTTAATGTAACTTGATGAGTGGATATAATTATAATATTTTGACGACGCTGCTAGTCCGAATACAACCAGTGCTGCGATAATACCGATGACACCAATCGTGTTGCCTAAACGCTTCTTACCACCAAAGAAATAGGCATAGACACCTAGCAAAATAATGACAACAGGTACGGCAAACATGGCCGCCCACAGCACCCAAGAAATAGGCGTTGGCTGAATATGAAACATTTGATTCTCCCCAAATAATGAATTTTTTTGTTATTTCTTACTATATAATAACAAACATTTTATCAATTTTCACCTTGAGATGATGATAAGAAGATTATGGTATTTTTCAAATAAAGCAGGACGTATTACTTTGATTATAAATAGATGTCTGCTAGTATTAAATTAATTAGTCCCACGAAAGGAGAAGCTAATGTATACTACCATGCTTGTTACCATAGTATGTTGTGTCGTTGTCGGGGTATTTTCTTTAGCGATTGGTTTTAACATTCACCATCCTGTCGCAAAATATGTTTGTCAATTTATTGGATTTGCACTGTTAGTCTTTGCCATTATATTCTTCCTCACACGTTATTGGTGGTGGATATAATTGACAATTAAGTTATCTATTCTTTTCGCGTTCGCCAAGCGACCTGTCAACGATTAAGATAGCTAATAATGTTTTGAGCGATACAGGTATTCACAATCCCCATTGTGAATTCACCACCCTTGTCAATATTCAGTTCATTAGCCAAAATCTGATTTTGTAATTGTTTGTTATCTACCAAGAGTCGCAACAAGTCGTTCTTAGAAATTTTATTTTGGCTCGCATTGCCCTCGTGTTCCACATAAAAATAATAACGATGTGTCCCCACAGCAGCAATATTACCAATGTTTCGGAGGGTATCTTTAAAACTATGCTTTTCAGCAATGCCATAGTTCATCTGATTATCATTCATGATTTCGACCTCCCAATCGCTTCAATCAACCTAGTATATAACTCTCATTATAGTACAATCTAAAGGCTAAATTTTCCGAATTTTTTAATCTTTTTTCAATAAAAGCAAAAGAATCATCCCCAATAATGATTCTTTGTTTAACCTACTGCACAACAAGTTCTTGAATAACTTTATTAAAGTGCTTTTTATTTTGTAAATCCTTAACTGATCGGAAATTCATACTCAAATTATCGTGATCTTTTGAATACATCAATCTTGTGATAGCTGAAACATTGCTTTTCATGACGGTGCTAACTGATGATCCCGGTACAATTCTGGCAATTTTAACGTAGCTGCCTTTGTGATAAGCCATTACGTACGGATCTTTCACGCCGGGGTTGAGTCCCGTTGTTAGCGTTAGCTTCGTCCACTCCGTCCCCATGTCATTATCTGAAAACCATTTTGTCCAATAACCATGGTTTGCCTTATTATTGGGATTAGTGACTTTATCGCTAGGCATTTTTGTATAGGCAACTTTGTATTGCAAAAATGGATTCATGCGGTCAATTGTATCAATGCCTTTTTGGTAACCAACCAACAGCATGCCCAACCATAATACCAATAATACAAAAATGGACCCCAGTATCATCGTGAGTCGCTTATAGCGATGCTTCAATGACACATCTTGATCAATTGCTTCAGCAATGCTTTTTTGTTTGTTTGTCATGTCGATTTCTTCTCCGAACATTATTTTTTCGAAAGATACGTCAAACAAATCACTCAAACGCCTTAAGACATCCAAACTAGGATAATTTTTACCTGTTTCCCAAGTTGACACAGTTTGCCGACTGACATGAACTTCATCTGCCAGCTCCTGTTGTGTCATCTTTTTTTGTAGTCTTAGTTGTTTAATATCTTGTTCAAAACTCATAGCTTTCATCTCCTAATGTAACCGACTCACTAAGAACAATACTAGCAATTCCTGCTTGCTCTTGTAAAGCAAGCGTCACTAGCATGGCGTTATTTGGGGATTTGCGCGTAAAAAAATATCAAGGTTTAATTACTTCATCATGATAACAATTGCTTATGGTACAATAAGAAAAACTCGAAGGGCAACTACTATGGAAGAATTATTTGGCATGATTTTGGTATTCTCAGACACGTTATTTGATGTTGATGATGACAAACCATTTGGCTTCAGATTCTGGCTCGCACTCGTCGTCTGGGCTGTTGCGGTTTGTGCTTTTGTCATTTTCCTTTACATGTTCATCATGTTTGTGCCTAGCTTATTTAATCACCCTCTAACTCAGCTTTGGTGGGTGTGTGTTGGCATAGAAGTGTTATTTGGTGGGATGTCTTATTTTTTAGGACGGCGCACTGTCATTTGGGCTTTGCAAATTAAAAATAATATTCAAGCCCACAGTTCACATCAACACCACAACTAAACGGATACTTTAATTATGCCGGTAGACAATTTTTAAAATTAACCGTAGGACAAAAAAACCATGACTTGAATTACCTTCCAGTCGTGGTTTTTTTGAGATGTTAAATTGAATAAGTACCACACGTCATATCAACATGTTACTGTGCTCATGAAATATTGTTACCCGAGATACTGCGTTTAATGAGCACTGTCAATTTTGCAACGACGTCATTTGTCATAGCGCTAATGGCAAATGACGTCGTCCATAAGTTTCCTTCGTCAAGTGAAGCGGTATCATTGAAACCAATCGTCGAATACCTCGCTTTAAATTTCGTCGCCGCTTGGAAAAATATCACCACTTTCCCATCAGCATTTGCATAGGCAGGCATACCATACCACGTTTTAGCTTTTAACTCAGGTGCGACACGCTTTACGATATCATGAATTGTCATCGCAAAGCTAGCTTCTTCGTCAGTCATTTCTGCTATTTTCTCTAAAACATCTGCCTCCGTGTTTTTGGCTTTTTTAAGTTCTTTTGCTCTTTTCCGCATTGCTTGTCGTTCAAATTCCGAAAACGTTTCTTTTTGTGCCATCATTTTCTCCTTAAGAGTGTTTTTAATATTATATCATCTCACCTTCTAATCCCCGCGCCTTGCAACGATTGTGATCCATATACTTAGTATTATTAACATTTCAATCAATTTACTGCATGAAAAAAAGCGTCATATCAAGGTTTTTACAACTTGATACAACGCCATTCAATGGTTAGTGGAGAAGAAGGGATTCGAACCCTCGCACGCTTTAACACGTCTACACCCTTAGCAAGGGCGCCTCTTCAGCCGCTTGAGTACTTCTCCATAACAGATAATACTATACCAGAATTTCCCGATGATAGCAATACCCGTTAACACTTATACCGTCAAACGCATTTTTTGAGTAGCCTGACGGATCAACACTGTGGCTAATACCACAACAACTATTTTGATCAATCCTGATAATACGAACGGTGTCACACCAGCCGCAATTGCTGCTGTTGCACTCATGTGCGTACTGATAGACAACCAAATTGTACCAATCACCAAATTAACAACCACTGCTACAATGTTGGCAACAATCAATGCCAAAATGTTTGAGGTATGCTTAATTGTCAACCCAATGATTGGTGCATAAAGCAAGAATGACCACAAATAGCCGGCAGTTGGTCCAATCAAGACGGCAAAGCCACTAGAATATCCTGCAAAGACCGGCAAACCAAGTGCGCCAAGTACAATATAAAGTCCAATGGCTGTTAAACTAACCCGCGTTGACGCTACTGAAGCTACTAGTGCAACAATTAAAGTTTGTAGTGTCATTGGCACTGGTCCAACATTAATTGCTAGTGGTCCAATAATCAGTAATAGCGCGGTCAAAACCGCTGTAATCGCAATTCGTTGTGTATTATTTTTCATTTCTTCCCCTTAATGAACACCTTCGTTACGTCACCACTGATGAATGGTGTTAAGTTTTCATCATGTTTCAATAATAATTCACCCCATGTACCAATGTCAAGAACTTGTCCAGAAATTTCTTGGTTATTTGTCAGTAAAGTGACCATCTTATCCTTTAAATATGAATGCTGACGGTAATAATCAAGATGTTGACCTGCTTGATATCCAGATATATTTTGAACAATTCTTTCAAAAATCGCGGCAACTAACGTATTGCGATCCACGTCCACACCGAGTGTTGTTACAATATCTTCCAAATCAGATGGCACCGCCGTCGGTAAAATATTTAAACCAATACCGATAATCACCTGTGTTATTTTACCCGAAGTTAAAATACCTTCAACTAGGACACCACCCATTTTACGATCATGTAGGTAAAAATCGTTGACCCACTTCAATGACACTTGAATCCCAGTCATTTCAAAAAGAACCTCTGCCACAGAAACCGCAACCCCTGTTGTTAAGAGACCAGCGTCAAATTCGCCCGCAACATCAAAAACATAAGTTTGATAAACGCCTGCGCCTCGCGGTGAAAAGAAAAAGCGTCCCTTTTTACCATAACCAGCGCGCTGTTGATTGCTCACAATGCCAAAAGGTCGTGACACGCCCTGTTTGAGCATATCACGACCTATTGTCATTGTTGAATCAACCACATCAATCACAGTAATATCGTCATGCATACCTGTTTGAGTAAGTAAATTCATTTAATCTGATTCCTTTTTATAACTTAATGCTGCAACGTTCAATTCCTTGTCCCCAAGTCCTTGTGTAAAGCTGGTCTCGTGAGACACAATAATGACATTGCCTTGAAACTTGTCAATCGCTGCGCGCAAAGCATTCTTAGTACCTTCATCCAAATGGTTAGTTGGCTCATCTAAAATCAAGAAATTACTTGGTTTCATTTCCATGATTGCCAACTTAACTTTGGTTTGTTCACCACCTGAAAGTTGTTGCAATGGTTTTTGGGCATTTTCGGCATTGATGCCTGCTGCAGCTAAACGCGTACGCAAGGCTTTTGGTTCCAATGTTGGAAAACGATCTTGCATTTCCTGCAATGGTGTCTTGCTATCATTATCCCAAGCCAAATCTTGGTCAAAATAATTAACAACCGCTGATGGGGAAAATTCAGATTGACCAGCCAATGCCGGTATGACACCCAAAATTGATTTAATCAAAGTTGATTTACCAGCGCCGTTAAAACCTTTAAAGACAACTTTTTGCCCAGTGGTAATTGAAAAAGTCACGGGCTCTAGCACCGGTGTCACATAGCCCACAGACAAATCACTAACTGTCAACGCGTTAGCTGACTGTGAATTAACATAGGGAAAATTAAATTTAGCTTGCAAGGTTTCAGAAGGTGGATCAACACGGTCCATGCGCGCCAACATTTTTTCACGAGACTTTGCTTGCTTAGAAGTTGAAGCACGTGCCTTATTTTTGGCAATGAACTTTTGTGCCTTTTCAATTTCTGTTTGTTGCTTTTCGTACTGACGCAACTGTTGTTCGGCGCGTTCGTCTTTTTGACGCATAGCCTTTTTAAATGAACCACGGAATTTAGTGATTTTACCAAATGAAACATCAATGATTGCGTTAGTGACTTTGTCTAAGAAATCAAAATCATGGGAAATAATCATTGCTGCACCTTCAAAGGTTTGCAAAAAGTCTTCCAGCCATTCAATGTGTGCCACATCCAAATAGTTGGTTGGCTCATCCAAAATAATCACGTCGTCATTTTCCAACAAGAGCTTGGCCAAAATGACCTTGGCGCGCTGTCCACCAGACATAGCTTCCAACTCACGCTCACGTCCAATAGCCTCTAATCCCAAACCAGAAATCACACGCTCAATTTGCGTGTCGACATCATAAAAGCCTGCCGCATCAAGTTCTTCTTGCATGCGACCAGCGCGTTCGAGCAATTTATCAGACAACGTTTCGGCATACTCATTGTAAAGTGCCGTGATACGATCTTGTTTGTCATATAGGTCTTGATAAGCGGTATGCAAAAAATCAACCAGCGTCATGCCCTCTGGAATTTCTGCATACTGGTCCAAATAACCGATTTTCAAGCCTTTTTGCCAATCAATTTTGCCTGATAATGGAAGTTCTTGCCCAGTGACAATCTTAATGAGCGTTGATTTGCCGGCACCATTTTGTCCAACAATTCCCATGTGTTCGCCGCTTTGAAGCTCAAACTCTGCGTCTTCATATAAAGTTTTTTCTGCGTAGGCCATGGTTAGGCCGTTTACTTCTAATAATGCCATAACTATAAGTTTATCACATTTTAAATCAACATTGAGTATGTGTGTGGTATATTGTCAGGATTACCGGCCAATATTTCCTTGCGCGTTAATTTTGCTGCCTCTTGAACGAATTTTGCCGTCTGATTCATGCCAGCAATTTCGTATGCTGGGACAACAGACGTTGCTTGTGTGTAGCCACCTTCAACATTTCCCTGAAGCATTTGCAATATGCCTTTGCTATACACAAGCCTTAACCGTTGCGTGGTTAAATTCGTCATGAATTCGTCCATACGCTTTAATACCGATTCTTCTAAAGCTAACATTTCAGCGGCGCCATAAATATCTGTGTAAATCAAGCCAGTGAAAACAACGTCAATAATGTTAACTAAACGCATCTGTTCTGTTCGCAATTGTGAATAAAAATGTGCCCGTTTAATGGCTAAACGCCCCAGTGTCAACAAGTCTGTTGGTGACATCCCCGGATAGAACAAAGTAAAAATGTCTAGTTCAATTCGCCCCCAAGTTTCAGCTTGCTTGAGAAAATCAACAGCTGGTTTGACATGCTTTTTTACTTCAACACGATCATAGAACTGCTCATTCGTTTCTTTGTCTATGCCGTACTTCAGCATCAAACCAAATTCACGCATAAAACGAGCGCCAATCCCACCACGACCATGTTTTAAATCATTAGTTGATCGTGTAATCATCGCCTCAAGTTGTTGCATTTCTTTTGGTTCACCGGTTTGCACGCCCATTTCATGTAGTTTTGTATAAATATAATTATCACTACGATCACCACCAAGAAATAAGAATTCATCATGGCTAACACCCATGTCGGCTAATAATTTGTCTAAACGATCAGCCGACATCCGTGTTTGACCGCTTTCAAATTTACCAATCAATGATCGTGAAATATTGGGTTGCTCGAGGTCAACAATTTTCAAGCCCTTATCTTCTCGCAAGCGTTTAAATGTCGCGCCATAATCAATCATAGTTTACCTCACAATTCAAAACGCAGAATGCGTGTATGTTGTTGCCCGTGTTTCACTTGTTCCTCAAAAGCTAACCAGTCCTGTGCTGAGAAGCCAAAGAATGTATCAAATGTCAAACCAATTTGTTGGCTTACAGTTGTCAATTGTTCAAAATTTGCTCGACTTTTTGCAATTTGACCTTCAGCAAGCGCTTGTAACGCCTCAGCTAACCTGTATTTCAAATGATTATCAGCATTATTTCGAGCTGTCATTTCTCTGGACATAAGCGTCAGGATTTCAGCTGATAATTGCGTATCAGTGTACACAGTCGCAAAGAAAACTGAATTTAACAAACGAAACATATAATCTTCATACACAGCTTGCTGCTGATAAATGGCAATTTTTTGTACCGCTAACTGAACTAATGGTCGTAGCTCTGAGGCGCTAATCATTGAGGCAAATCGGGTCAATATTTTCATCTCAAATTCACCCCATGTATCAACTGACAATAAATAATTTTTTGCTCGGCGTCCACCTTGTAACAAACGTTGAGAAACATTTGTCATATTAGCATGTTGTGCTAAGTGTTGCACATCAAGTAATGTTTGAAAGAAATCTAGCGCCAACAACACCGGCAATCGCTGTGTCGTATGCGTTAATTTCTTAGCTAATAATGACACATATTGACCCACAACTGCGCTGTTACACGTTAAATCAATTGTTGCCTGTTCGGTTATTTGTGTAAATAAATCATCAAACATTTGCGCAGAAAACTTGTTGGCTAGCGCAAAAAATTCTAAGGGGCTGACATTTAACCGCTGCAATATCCTTGTGAAGTGTTCTAACGATATGTTGGTGTCACCTTTTTCAAAACGAGCCAAAAAGGAAGCAGATACAATATCCCCCGCTGTTTTTGCTAATGTCATCTGTTTGCCAACACGCAATTCATGCAAAACTTCGCCATAATTTGTCATTTTATACCTGCTTATTTTTAAAAGTTGTCATATATGTCACTTATATCGTGTTAACAACAAAATCAACTATGCTTATTTTACTAACTGTTGTGTACAGATGATTTAAAGTAGAATATATTCTCTTATTGTTCTTTAATTTATCTTACCGTGTACACTTAATTTATTCAAGTCAAAAGGAGTATTGCTAATGCAGGTTTTCAAAGTCAACAAAGCATTTCGCGTGATGATTATAGCGCAGTTCTTTAATAATATTGGGAGCAGTTTTTTTAACATTGTTTTTTTAATTTATGCCGCTATCCTACCCAATAAAACGCTCGCAGTAACATTAGTGGCATTCGCTGAGTTCTTCCCATCACTACTATCAGTTGTGATGGGAAATTTGGCAGATAAAACTAAAAATCATCTGCGCGCTTGGTCATTTGCCCGACTATCGCAAGCCGGTATATTCTTAATTGTGACTGTTATTCTAACTTTCTGGCATGGTCGGTTTGACAGTTTTATCGCGCTACTAGTACTTATTTTTTTCGCTGATACCATTGGCTCATACAGTAATCTATTAATGACCCCCGTATCACGATATATTTTAAGCGATGATCAATTACAAAACGCAATGGGATTGGAGCAGGCGGTCAGTATCACGGTGAGTTTAATTGGCGGTTTTGCCGGTGTCGGATTATTGGGATTACTACATCAGGATTATGCCGCTTTTAGCTTGATCAATGCGTTCATGTTCATCGTCGCTTGGTTCATTATGACTGTCAATCGTCACCACTTCAAACAAGCCGAAGCACATATTGAAACAACACAACGTCCAAAACCAACGCAACCCATGTGGCACGACTTAAAAATGACTTTTTCGTATGTTTATCAAGACAAGCTGTTCTTTCAGTTAATGCTATTAGCCACTGCAGTTAATTTTATTGGCACCTCGCTAAATGGCGTATTTAATGTCACACTTTTACACGAAAAAAGCCTGCTCATTGGTAGTTTTGGCACTACCGTCGCGATGTTTGGCGCTATCTTTTCAACCGGGATGTTGTTAGGCTCTCTTCTGCCCATGCCTTTTCTGAGTCATCTAACAACTAAGCAATTACTAGCCGTAGCGCTGACTGGCGTACTAGGCTTAGAGCTCGTACCAATCATTTATCCAAACGGCAGTGTATGGATGCTTATTTCCTTTGTCGTTGCTTATTTTAACGCGCAAGTCAATCCCAAATTTGGTGCCATTTTAATGAAACGCATTGATCAAAACAAGCTGGCAAGTGTCAGTGGTTTGCTCAATACATTTGCTTTGTCAAGCGCGCCAGTTGGTCAGTTATTGTTCCTTGGTATTGCAAATTTGATCTCACCAAATATCTCGTGGTTAATCATGGCAATTGTGACATTGATGACTGTTGTATACATCATTTTAACCCGTCAACATGACATTGAGAAGGTTGAAAAAACCACTGAAACAGCTATACTATAAGTATTATGAAACCAAGAAAACTCAACATTAAAACAATTCCAGCTCAAGATGTCAACCGCGCCTACCGTTTTTGGCGTGATGTATTCGACCTACCACAATCTGGTCACGCAAGTGGTCGCCACTTAATGATTGATGGTGATGATATTATTTTTGTAGCCGGTGAATCAACTGATCAATTAGAAATGTTGATTAGAGACCATCAAGATGAATTAAAGCAACATCTTCGCAATAATTTTATTCCAATTGTAGGCAAGCCCGAGCCACGTTTCGGCAATAAAATCGCCTTTAAAATCCATGACTCCGAAGGTAATTTAATCACACTTGAGGCAAATCAATAGTTAAAAAAACGAGATACAAATTCTGTATCTCGTTTTTTTTAATTATAATGCTGTGAAGTCAAAGACTTTACGTCCAGTAATGTTACCAGCCTTCATCTCATCAATCACATCATTCATATCCTTGAAATCAACTGTTTCGACGATTGGTTTAACTTTACCTTCAGCCCCAAATTGGAAAGCTTCTTTCAAATCGGCACGAGTACCAACAAGTGATCCTCGAACTTCAATGCCGTCTAATACTGTTTTAGCAATATTGAGTGCCATATCACCTTGTGGCAAAGCAACGGCCACTAACTTACCCATTGGGCGCAAAACATTAACAGCTTGTGAGAAAGCTGCATCATTAACAGCAGTTACTTGCGCGTTATGCACACCACCAGTTAGTTCATTAACCTTAGCAACCACATCTTCGGTCTTACGGTTGACCAACACTTCAGCACCGTTAGCCTTAGCAGCAGCCAACTTGTCATCGTTACCATCAATAACGGCTACGTGTGCACCAAATACATTATGAGCATATTGCACAGCCAAGTTACCTAAACCACCGGCACCATGAACTGACACCCATTCACCTGGCTTTGTTTCACCAACTTTAAGTGACTTATACATTGTCACACCGGCACAAGTGATTGATGTTGCTTCAACTGGATCCAAACCTTCTGGTACTTTCACTGCATATTTTGAGTTGACAACAACCTGTTGTGACATTGCACCGTCAATCGTGTAACCTGAGTTACGAACCTTACGGCAGAACGTTTCATTACCTGAAACACAGTAGTCACAAACACCACAAGCATCATAGAACCAAGCAATTGATACGCGATCACCAATTTTAAGATAATCACCGGCACCTTCGCCTAACTTTGAAACACGACCAACGCCTTCATGACCAATAACACGACGGAATTGACCGTTTCGTTCACCAATTTCGTTTGGATTACCAAAGTCACCATTAGCACAGTGCAAATCAGTGTGGCAAAGACCGACGTATTCAACATCAACCAAAGCATCACCGAAGCCTAACGCGCGTGGTTGCCAATCATCAATTAAATCAACATACCCATCATTCACTTCACGGACAACTGCTGCTTTCATATTTAACCTCTTTCATATATGTGAATTTATTTACAAGTAAATTGTAACCATAAAATTCATATTTGTAAATAGTTTTTATGTAAAATTTACATAAAATTCTTTTATAAAGTGACGTGTTTCACTAACAAATATATAGAGACCTTTAAGGTTTCTAAAAATAAAAGTTGGATTACGAGAACTTTAAAACTAACTTGCCTAAAACGTGCTGACGACTATGAAATTCTTTCAGATTAATCACATTAAATGGCGCCACTTCAGCAATATTGACTTTCACATCACCACTGGCAACCATCTGCAACAATTCCGCCAATTGCTGACCATTTGACTTCATAAAACTATGAGTGACTCTTGGGTCATCATTATCATCAACTATGGACACAAGTCGACCTTCGAATTGCAACACGCTCAAAGAATCAGTTAAGGTTTTACCACCGATGGTATCAAGCACGACGTCTACTTTATCTTTAATAACAGTCGCCAAACTTTCTTTCTTATAGTCAATAACATGTAAATGCGGATTGAACGCCTTTAAGAATACGGCTGATTCCCCACTGGCGGTTGTGTATATTTTATCCGCACCGATTGCCTGAGCAACTTGAATCGCAGTAAATCCAACTGAGCCGGCGCCACCGTGAATCAATACGCTCTCACCAGGTCGTACATCTAAATCGCTCGTCATCATTTGATAACCCGTTTGACCACCCAAAACAACTGCTGCGGCTGTTTCATAACTCACACCATCTGGAATTTTAGCTAATTGCTTACTACTGACAGCCACAAATTCAGCGTAACTTTTGAGATGCGGTGATGCAGCAACACGATCACCAACATGAAAATCACTTACTTCACTACCTACTGCAATAATGTCACCAGCCACAGACGAGCCATTAATCAGTGGTGTTGGTGCACTAGTTCCCATGACACCTGCACGAAACTTTACATCATAGGGATCAATAGCTGTTGCACGTTGCTTAACCAGTACCTGACTGGGCTTAATGTCTGGTGTTTTGGCATCTGTTACCTCTGCAAAAACATCGACGTCGCCATAATCTTTCATCTCTATTGCGTACATTTTTTCACACTTTCTTTTCTTCGAAATGTCTGAGTCGTTGTCACATACATTGTATGCTAATTAGCCAATAAAATGTTAATTTTGGTTCAAATTTTTATAAAACAATTAGAAAATGACATAAAAAAACATCACAACATTAGGAAGTCAAAAATCCATGCTGTGATGTTTTTTACTGTTTGGCTCAACTACTGCTTACGGGCTGGAAAAGTAACGTGAGCCATGGGAGGATACCAACCCGTATTTAATTTGTGATTACTTACGTGGATTACCAGAAGTAGTCAATTTGTTTGAAGTAACACTTAATTTAGCATACAAATCATTGACAGGTGCATTTGTCCATCCCTTAACACGACCATTGACCAATTGCACATCAATGTTAGTGTAAGTAGGAATTGTGTAGGCTTCTTTATCAACAACTAACTTTTGGAAGGCCTTGATATTCTTAATCAAACTTGCATCAGAAGTTGAATTCTGTGTGTCAGTCAAATTCTTAGTCAAAGCTGCTGATGTGACATGACCAAAGTTATAAGCAGCATTCTTGCTCCAAAGTTGGTCAAATGTTGGTACTGTACCTTCACCCCAACCACCATCAGTGATATCCCAATCATTGTTCTTTGCTGACAAAACAATTGACTGCCAAGTAGCTGCATCAACTAACTTGTCTTGATAAAGCTTAACTTCAATACCGGCTGCTTTCCATGCAGCGATGTAAGCTTTTGCTTCAGACTCAGCTGTTGAACGACCTGAACGAGCCAAGTAAGTCAACGTTAGACGCTTGCCATCTTTAGCATAGTAACCATCAGAATCTTTCTTATAGCCTGCCTTTTCCAACAAACTATCAGCTTTCTTGATGTCGCCATTTGCTTTTTCTTGATAACCCTTGACATTCTTATCGTAGAACAACTTCTTAGTTTCTGACTTTGAAACTAATGTGTTAGTTGTCACACGTAGACCATTACCATACTTAGCAACAACCGCACCGACGTTTTGTGCATAACCAACTGCCTTACGTACGTCGGCATCTTGCAATGGCGTTGAACGATCTTGAATACTTGTTCCCTTAGAATCTGCGTGTCCTAAGTTAAAGTAAAGTTCCCAATACCCTGCATCAGCTTGACCAGTAGCAGCATATCCCTTGGCATTGTTATATTTTGACAACACTGGCGTATTACCATTCTTCCACAATGTAGCTGGCGCTGTTGTCACAATATCAAACTTTTGCTTTGATAAGTCATTTTCAAGCTTTGACTGATCTTGGTTAACATAATAAGTGATTGTCTTCAACTTAGCTTGTTTACCCCAGTAATCAGTGTTACGCACATACTTAACTGTTGAGTCTGAAGAAACAGACGACACTTTAAACGGTCCAAATGACAGAGGTGTTTTGGTAACTTTTTTAGATGTGTCAATCGTCTTTGAACTCACATCTTTCAAATCATGATATGGCAAAGCATAGGCTGGCACACCGTCACCCCAGTTAACAGCAGCTGGTAGACTTGTATAAGATACTGTCAACTTCTTGCCATCTTCACCATCATCAAACTTGATACCTGAAATTGACTTTGACTTACCATTTTGGAAATCTGTCAAACCTTTAATCTTGGTATAGGCTTCAGTAAAGTTACCTGAAGCTACTGTGTTAGTGGACAAGGTTTCAAGTGAAAATTCAACGTCTTTGGCAGTGACAGCTTTACCATCCGACCACTTCAAGTTATCTCTCAATGTAATCGTGACAGTTTTGGCATCTTTGTCAACTTTCAATTTTGCTGGACCACTACTGATAATCTTCCCATTCTTATCGGTGTAGAACAACTGATTATTACCAGCTGGTTGTAGTTGTTGTTGAGCAGCCGCCCACTGTGCGAATTCCGTATACCCAGCAAATGTGATTGGTGAAGCAGCTTGTCCAGGATAGGTAACTGTTAAATTACCGCCCTTAATCGCTGCCTTTGAGTTAGTATAATCACCCTTAAATGAACCAACACTGACTGCCTTTGGTGTAGCGTCCTTATTGGACGTTGCTGACAATGCTGCCCAGCCACCTCCTACAACAACGACTAGGCCAACAACGCCAAAGCCAATTTTTGCACCTGTGCTTACCATATATATTCTCCCTTTTTGTGTTTCTTCATTGGAATGTTCTTTTTTAAAACACTCATCATGTTAAGCAATATATCACTTATTTATTTTGCTGTCAACATCATTTTCTCATTTTTATATTATTATTTTAAGAAACTGATTGTCGCTGGTCACTCGCACGTCGTGCAACTTGACCCAAAATCACAACACCAACTGTCAAAATAATCAACACAATAGTTTCTGGCAACCATAACCACCATTGCGTATAGATAGTTGAGGCTGAGTTCTGGCTTAACACAGTCAACATCATTCCGATTGAGTTAGTGCCTTGTTTTAAACCAAAGCCAAGGAATGTCAAACTTGTCTCAATACCAATTGAAGTAGCCAATGTTAGTGCAAAATCCGATATAATCGTTGGTGAAATATTTGGAAAAATACCTGTAAAGAGTATTTTGTACCAAGGGGTTCCCGAAATTTTGGCCGCATCAACATAATCACGATTAACTTCAGATAACGTCAATGTTCGAACCAAACGCACGCTCGCTGGCCAACTGGTTAGTCCCAAAATCAATATTAAATTCCAAATCGACAAGCCCTTAGCTGTTGAAAAAATAATTGCTAAAATCATGATAAGTGGCATAATCAACCAGAAATCAATAATACGCATTGATAACCAATCTATCCAGCCACCAAAATAGCCGATAATCATACCAGCAACAACTGAAATAACTGTAATAATGATTGCAACGCCAAAACCAATAATAATTGAGTTTTTAGCTGAGGCAATCAACGTTAAAATAAAGTCAGCACCAGAATCTGTTGTGCCTAAGATATGACCACCACTCATGGGTGGTAGATTAGCATTCAAAATATCACTCATAGTCCCAATGTTACTTGGCACAAAGAATTGACCAATGACTATAAATAAGAATAGTGCAATTAACAAGACAACTGTCACTAATGCTAAGTTATCTTTTTCGAGTTCACGCCAGAAATTTTTAATAAAGCGTGCACCAAACCGTTGTTTTTTCATTTTAGTTTCCATGGTTCACTCCTTATTTCACTCGAATACGTGGATCAACCCAAGCTGAAATAACATCAGATAGTAAGCCACCCAACAATGCTAAGAATCCTTGCAATAACATAACTGCTGTGATGACTGTATAATCACGACTAGTCAGAGCTTGGACGAATAATGCACCAATACCGGGATAACCAAAGATTGTTTCAGCAAACATTGCACCACCCAGCACACCAGTAATTGAGTAACCAATTCCCGATGCAATCGGCAGAAAGGCATTTCGTAAGATGTGTTTTCTAAAGACATCCTTAATTGTGACACCTTTAGCACGTGCAGTTCTAACATAATCTTGTGCTTGTTGATCTAATAAGTTTGATCTCAAATATTGAAAAATACTGTTCGTACTGAACAAGGCAATCGTGAACGCAGGTAAAAACGCATAACGCAAATTACTGAAAAAACTCGTCGTAAAACTCTGAGAGTCATCTATTCCCGTACCTGAAGCTGGAAAAATTGGAATCAAGTAAACAAACAAAATCATCATCAAAAAATAAAAAACAAAGGATGGTACTGCTGAGGTGATTGTATTCCACACCATCAAAATGCGGTCAATTGTTTTGTTTTCGTGTCGTGCTGATAATAAAGCTTCAGAGATTGCAAAAACATAAGTTAATATCGCTGCAATAATTCCCATTGAAATGGTTGGCCAAAGACGCGAAGCAATAATTCGCGTCACAGTCCAGCCTTTGTTAACGGCGTATGATGTGCCTAAATCACCGTGAAAAACACGATCAATCCAGTGAATATATTGTTGATATAGTGGTTGGTCCAAGCCAGCCGCATGTCGCATGCGCGCAATGGTAGCTGGATCGGAGTTAGGATTTAAATTTCCATAGAATGGATCACCAGGCATTAACTGTGCCAACATAAAAATCAGTATTGAAACCAAAAATAACTGAGGAATCATAATCAAAACACGCCGTAAAATCGTTCGCCACATAATTAAGCCTCTCCTTTCTTAAGTGCCGCAGAATGGGTTGGCGTAATTTGCTTTAAATCGTACGCACGTGCCCGTAAGCCATCCTGCTCATAATATGCAGCTTGATTTTCAGCAAATTCAGCTTCAACCCGCTTGCGATAAGCGCGGTTAGCATCACGTTTGCTAACATCTAGACTTGGAATTGCGGATAGTAATCGCTTAGTATAAATATGACGCGGATCATCGAAAATATCTGCCGTCGTACCTAACTCGACAAAACGCCCATTATGCATAATCGCAATGTTATCCGTCATGTACTTCACAACACCTAAATCATGGGAAATAAATAAGAAACTAATGCCGAAGTCACGTTGTATTTTTTTCATGAAATTCAAAACTTGCGCTTGAACTGATAAATCTAACGCTGAAACTGGCTCATCTGCCACAATTAATCGTGGATTGGTTGCTAAGGCGCGGGCCACACCAATACGTTGCCGCTGACCACCCGAAAACTGGAACGGATATTGCGTCACAGTTCGTGCTGGCAAACCCACAATTTCTAATAATTCTAATACACGTTTATCAATATCATCTTGATCAAATGAACGTTTATCTCCGGCTCCCGCACCAATTGCGTTAGGTACACCAAAGCTCTTCAAAGGTTCAGCGATGATTTCTCCGATGGAACGACGTGGGTTTAGACTAGATTGACTATCTTGAAACACCATTTGGACATCTTTGTTATAATTTAATTTCTTTTTCTGCTTGATTGTTGTAGCTTCCTCGCCATCAAACAAAATTGTCCCGCTAGTGGGATCTTCTAATCCCACCAATGATTTGCCAATCGTCGTTTTGCCTGAGCCTGACTCACCTACTAACCCGTATGTTTGTCCTGCTTTAATGGAAAATGACACATCATCAACAGCCTTAATGTTATCCGTTACACGATTAAAGAAACCAGAACGTACCGGATAATAGACTTTCAAATTTTCAATTCTAATTAAGTCGCTCATACCTGATTTTCTCCCTCAGTAACGTCATTAAATTCAAAATTTTGCCACGCTGTACCACGAACATAGTGATGATCCCCAACTTGTTGTAGCTCATCTTTTACGTTGGCATTTACTACTGATTCATCTAACCAAGGCACACGCTGCAAAAACAAATCTTTATTGTGATCCATATCTTTTAGAGCTGGCACTGTACCTGGAATAGCATATAGCGTTTCACCTGGTTTAACATCTGAAGGATCAGCTCGCAATAACGAACGTGTGTACGGATGTTTCGGATGATTAAATAATTCCTCAACACCAGCTTTTTCAACAATCTGACCCGCATACATAACCGCAACAGTATCAGCCATTTCAGCCACAACACCTAAATCATGGGTAATGAGTAAAATACCGGCATTCTTTTTTTGTTGGATTTCCTTAATCAAATCCAAAATTTGTGCTTGAATCGTAACGTCCAAAGCGGTTGTCGGTTCATCAGCAATGATCAAATCTGGCTCGTTAGCCAATGCAATTGCAATCATCACACGCTGACGCATACCACCAGAAAGCGCATGCGGATATTGCTGTGCGACACGTTTAGCGTCGACAATACCAACGTCATCAAGTAATCCTAACACGCGATTTGACACTTGTTGCGTGTGTTTATCATGAACAGTCATGGCTTCCGCAATTTGATCGCCGATTTTCATAAGAGGATTTAAACTTGATAGTGGATCTTGAAAAATCATGCCGACCGAAACACCACGATACTGATCGAATTGTCGTTCGGTTAAACCGATTAATTCATTGCCATTAAGTTTAATGGACCCAGTGACTTTTGTCTGGTCAGGGTTATGAAGTCCCATGACACTCATTGCAAACGTTGATTTGCCTGAACCGGATTCACCCACAAGGGCAAGAACTTCACCATGATTGATTGATAAATTAACTTTATGCAATGCTTTTTGATATTCACCGGCAATCTTAAATTCTACCGAAACATCTTGAGCATCTAACAATTTTTCTGCCATGTTACTCTTCCTTAATTTTAACCTGGGTAATATTATATCATGTATATCTAATCTTTGTACATGGTTTAGAAATCAAATTAACATATTTCTCATATAAACGACATTATAATATAGAAAAATAGCTATTTCATAAATGGTAAAGAAATTACTAAAAATGTGACAAAAAAAACACAGGCTCCTAGTAGAGCGCTGTGCCTTTAATCAGGTTTAACTGATAAATTTATTTTTCAGAAATTGAAGCAATACCTGGTAATTCCTTACCTTCAAGGTATTCAAGTGATGCACCACCACCTGTTGAAATATGTGTCAATTTGTCAGCAACACCCAATTGTTGTACTGCGGCAGTTGAGTCACCACCACCAACAATTGTTGTACCACCATTTTCAGTCACCTTAACCAATTCTTCACCAATTGCCAATGTACCCTTGGCGAAGTTAGGCATTTCGAACACACCCATTGGGCCGTTCCAAACAACTGTCTTAGCGTCTGACAAAGTATCTTGCAACAGCTTAACTGACTTAGGACCAATATCCAGTCCCATGTAGCCATCAGGAATACCAGCTGTGGCATCAACAACTTCTGTCTTGGCATCATTTGAAAATGCGTCAGCAGCAATTGAATCAACCGGCAAAACCAACTTGTCACCAGCTTCAGCCATTAATTCCTTAGCCAATTCAACCTTGTCGGCTTCAAATAATGAGTTACCGATTTTTTCACCCTTAGCAGCGTCAAAAGTATAAGCCATACCACCACCAACAATAACCTTGTCGGCTTTAGACAATAGTGACTTCACAATCTCAATCTTATCAGAAACTTTTGCACCACCAATAATAGCAACAAATGGACGAACTGGGTTAGCCACAGCGTCACCCAAGAACTTAATTTCCTTTTCCATCAAGAAACCAGCGGCTGCTTGTGAAACATTTGAAGCGATACCGACGTTTGAAGCGTGGGCACGATGTGCTGTTCCAAAGGCGTCGTTGATGAACAAATCATCACCCAATGATGCCCAATACTTGCCCAACTCTGGGTTGTTCTTTGATTCGTTTTTGACTTCAACGCCGTCAACAACATCCTCAAAACGTGTGTTTTCAACCATCAAAACTTCGCCATCTTGCAAAGCATTAATTGCTGATTCTAATTCTGCACCACGTGTAAATGGTACGAACTTAACGTCCTTGCCTAATAATTCGCCCAATCGCGCAGCAACTGGTGCCAATGACAATTCTTTTTTATCATCTTCAGACTTAATACGTCCCAAGTGTGAAAACAAAATTGCACGACCGTTGTTTTCCAACACGTACTTGATTGTTGGCAATGCTGCCACAATACGGTTATCGTTTCCGATAACGCCTGCTTTGATAGGCACGTTGAAATCAACGCGCATCAATACTTTCTTACCTGAAAGTTCCAAATCTGAAACAGTCAATTTAGCCATGATAGCCTCCAATTTTTTATTGTTACAAACTCTATTATAAAACAAAACGCTTTAATTGTCTTGCTTGGTGTGTGAAAAAATGCACGATAATAACTACTTATGGCGTTCAGTCCTAATGACATGAACCTTTTGCCCCGGTAACCCAGACATTTTCAATGTTATTGCGTCTTGTGGCTTAACCCAGACTGATCCAATCGGATGATGTTTATTCTTTAAAATAGCAGACACTTCTTTCAAAACATGCCCATTCTTATCTGTCACATCATTAAATAATGTCAGTTTGGTTTTTTGTGGTGCAAAGTCAATTGAACGTCCAAGCTGTGTCACATTATACTGATTATCGACATGTTGGTTACCAACATCTGCAATATAATCACTCTGTCGCCGGAACTTTTGTCCAAAAGCCACCACTAAGTTGCAGTGCCCATCAGCATAAAAATCTTGAACAACCACCTTATTATTACCAAGATAAAAGTCAGATTGCAACAATTCACCATCACTAAAATACTGTTTAGCAAATAGTCGCCCGTCACGTCGATAAATATCTTTATAGTCAATTTTGCCGTCGTCATCATACCATGTCACAGCTTGTACTAGTCGTTTAGATTGACTAAACCATCTCACCTTTGCCAGCTCACGCCCAAAACTCATGATACTTTTAGTACCATCTTGATTGACGACAATTTGACTTTCATTTGGCACAATCAAGTCTGACCACCAAATACCTTTTGTGTCATCAATTGTTGAAAAATATTGTTGTCCATACATGTCAAACACCTTATCAGGTGACAATCCCATCTTTTTGATGAGGTAAACAGCATCTTCATGGGGTGTGGCAACCCATAATTCATCACTACGCCCGAGCTTAACTTGTTCGATTTGCCAAGCAATACCATCCAATTGCGTGATCGATAAAGAATTGATGATTTCAATTTTCATGATAGCCCCTCAACAACACGCGCCCACTGATCCGCTATTTTTTTAATTTGAAAGTTTTCAGCAGTCAATGTAGCGCCCTCCGATAACGTATCATAATCTGTGAAAATAAGTTGCATCGCTGCTGACAAATGAGCAATATTGGTAGCTTCATTTTTGTTATGACGATCAAATTCTGCTAAATGACCATTTTTACCATCTTTAATCAATGATTGTGCACCGTACAAATTAGCATAGGAGGCAACTGGTAGTGCTGCTCCCAATGCTTCAATATATGTCAGACCGAAACCTTCTGAATAAGACGCGGAAACATAAGCATCATAATTCAGCAGCTCGCGTGTAATCGACTGACAAAATCCCTTTAAAGTGATTTTGTCATTCAAATGGTAGTCGTTAATGAGCTGTTTTAATTTATCTTCTTCATTTCCCGTACCATATATTGACAAAGTGGCAGCAAAGCCCTTTTGATTAAGTTGCGCAATCGACTCAACAATGTGCGCTATCTTTTTTTCTGGATGCAGTCGTGAAACCGTGACGAATTTTGCAACATTACCAGCCCATTTTTTTGGCGCCGCAATTTGATTAACACCACCGACTGGAATCGCTATTATTTTATGAGGATCGACTGGTAAACCGCTATCACGCAATTGTGACAATATATCTTTTTGTTGTAAGGTTGTCGCCACAATCACTCTGTCAACATCATCTAAGTGATCAAACATATATTGATAATAGTTATTCCATACCGGTCGATTATTTTGATAAGAAACCAAGTGAGCTGCATGCACAATGTCAACAATTTTCAACTGATAACCTCGATTTTTCAAGGTAATAAGCACTTCCTCATTGTCAGTACCACGATCAATGAAGTAACAATTATGAGTAAATTCACGTTGCAATTCTAGTAAAAAAAACATGAGTAACTCTTCAAACGTCGCAAACAAATAATCACGGTCATGAAATCCCGAAACATGAATGTTAGTCATGATTTTACCAAGCGATTCAGAATGACGATAATGCCAAGCCACACGATGTTGTCCATTTTCTAAAATGACGCGGTCATCCCCAACTAAATAAACATTTTTTTTGCTATCAAACCGTTTACTTTTCAGTATCGTCGCCTGATATTGACCCGTCGTTTGTTGATGCACTACTCTTTGCGTGTCCACAAAATCTACTAAAGTTTGCTGTCGGTACACATTTGTGTGCGCTAATCCGTTTTGCAAATATTCTGAAGGATTATCGCTCAATAAATAGTCATACAAACCAATAACTTCATTTTCCTTTAAGCGCCACTCTTTCATGTGTTCATGCAATTGTGGTAGGTAATCAGTGTAAATCAACTTGAACACCATGTTTTTTTCACGAAAACATTGGGCGCGATAAAATTGCGCATGTTCCACACCGCTATTACTATGCCCAATCCGTTTGTTCACAAAAAAATTCATCATTGATACCTCTTACTAGGCTATTCTTATCATGATAATTATATACAAAAAAAGGAACTTTCCCAAGTTCCTCTAGCAATTGCCCCTGCTGGATTCGAACCAGCGCATGTCGGTACCAAAAACCGATGCCTTACCGCTTGGCGAAGGGGCAATAGTTAATTTATTTTGCCGTTAACTATTAAATCGGCAATGGGAGCGGTAGGATTCGAACCTACGAACCCGAAGGAACGGAGTTACAGTCCGTCGCGTTTAGCCAGACTTCGCTACACTCCCATATCTCAAACAACTATATTATAATACCAGAAAATGAGAGTGATAGCAAGCAATTTTGACATAAAAGACAAAATAAACGACGATTCGCTATATTGCACCCATTAACTAACCAAAACATATAATTGTTTGAGAACAAATCAGATGACTAATGTGTCATTTAGACCAGTCATCACCAGATTTGAACGCGTTTATCTGGCGCCAACCACATGCCATCAGTTTCTTTAACATCAAATGTCGTGAAAAAGTCGTCAAAATTTTTTACTTGTACGTTAACACGCGCCTTAGCAGGACCGTGTGGATCCACTGCCGCTAACAATTGCATGTACTCAGGACGTGCTTTCATACGCCAAATAGCAGCCCAATTGGTAAAGAATGCCTCCGATGAAAAATCCTCATCTCGTTTGGCAGCGGCCAAAGCAGCAGCTAATCCACCCAAATCAGCCACGTTTTCTGACACTGTCAACTTACCATTCACTTTAGCGCCATACGAATCTAAGCCATCAAATTGATCAACAACTTGCTGTGTACGTTCTTTGAAGGCAGCATAATCCGCATCAGTCCACCAATTATTCAAACTACCAAATTCATCAAATGACGCGCCATTGGTATCAAAAGCGTGAGAAATTTCATGAGCAATCACTGCACCAATCCCACCATAATTGGCTGATGAAGATTGATGTAAGCTATAAAAAGGTGCTTGTAAAATAGCTGCCGGAAAGAAAATTTGATTTTGTTGCGGATCATAGTAAGCATTGACCAAGTGTGCTGGCATTTGCCATTCATTTTCATCAACTGGTTGATGCCATTGTTGCCAAGTATGGGTAATCTCAATTTGCCTAAATTTAGCTGCAGATTCAAACAATGTCGCCCCTTCATCAACTGTCTTTTGTGACAAACGATCTGGCAGTTTATCAGGATAACCAATGTGAGGCACAATCGCGTTAAGTTTGATAATTGCTTTATCCCGTGTCGCCTGCGTCAACCAAGTAACGTTCTGCAAACGATTTTTATAGACATCAATCATCGTCGCTACCTTTGCTTCAACGTCTGCCTTTGCCTCTGGAGAAAATTTCTCATGTGCATAATACATACCAATCGCTTGGCTAAATGGTCCTGCTGCCAAGTAAAAAGCTGCTTTCTCGGTGCTTTTAGCTTCAGGCAAGCCTTGCAAAGCTCTCGCATAAGCGCCACCCAAGACACGCAAATCATCACTCAACAAATCAGTATATTCATTAGCAACATTTATAAGCAGATAGTCTTTCAATAATGGCCATGCATCCTCAGAATAAAATTGATCTGCAGAAGCCCAAAAACGCTCTGCAGGTACAATGATTTTATCCGGCATCTGTCCAATCAAAGCTTTGATAATATCATTTAGTGGCAAATCCGACGCTTGTTGAACAAAATTATCCCATTGATAAGGGTGATACAATTTGGCATATTCGTTTTGTTCCTCTCGGCTCAATGAAACACTTGCAATTCGGGCGTCCAAAGCAATGTAATTGTCAATCATTGTTTCCGCTTCATCACTTGAAAAACCAAACTGAGGCAATAATGTCATTTGCTGTTCACGAAATTTCGCGAGTAATACTTTAGCTTGCTCATTGTCGGGAGTGTAATATGTCGTGTCTGGCAGCAGTAATGGCAGACTACCAGCCCACAAAACATTTAGTTTGGCATTCTTGAAATCTGGGTCAATCCAAAAAGGCAATGCGTTTGGCAATCCCCTTTGCTCAAGTTCAGCAATATGGGATGCAAAATCAGCAAACGATTGATAACCTTTATATTGTTCCAGCAAAGGCAATACTGGCGCGACACCAATTTTATCCCGTGTTTGTGTATCGGACGTCAAACGATGATAAGCAATAAACTGCTGCAATATATCATCATCTGGTACGTTCTCACCGTTTTGCCATTCGTTAGTCGTTGACAACAACCACTTTTCAATCCCTACTGCTAAATCATTAAAACCCCCAGTTGAGGGCTTATCAGCTGGTATTTCAGCTGTTTTTGCCCACTCACCGTTAATTGCATCATAAAAATCATCTTGTAATTTTGTCATGTCAATTCTCATTTCTTTATCTTAATTAACTAATAAATATTATACACTTTTCGTTTTTGTTTACAAAAAAAGCCAACCAATAATGGTCGGCTAACAGGTGTTCATTTTTGTTGTTGCTTATATAGTTCTGCTTCTTCAGGCGTAGCCAATACAAAATGTCCTGGATTAACTTCAATCATGCTACGCTCTTTACCATCAGTTTCAATGGTTGTATCATAATCAATGTGCTGCCTCAAACTTTCAGCTTCAGGATCTGGTACTGGAATAGCAGATAATAGACTCTTTGTATAAGGATGTAATGGATGATTATAAACGGCATCTGAAGTACCAATTTCTAATAACTTACCCCAATGCATCACACCAATACGGTCTGAAATATATTTCACCATCGACAAATCATGGGCAATAAACAGATATGTTAATGAATGCCTTTTCTGCAATTCTTTCATTAAGTTAACAACTTGTGCTTGAATTGACACATCCAAAGCGGAAATAGGTTCATCTGCAATGATAAACTTTGGATCAACTGCCAACGCACGTGCAATCCCAATTCGTTGTCTCTGACCACCAGAAAATTCATGTGGATATCTCGTGGCGTGATCTTTGTTTAGACCAACCAAATCCAACAAATCCTGAACTTTAGCATTTCGTTCACTCTTTGACTTGGCCAGATGGTTGATATCGATGCCTTCAGCAATAATATCACGCACCTTCATTCGACCGTTCAAGCTAGCCTGTGGATCCTGAAAGATCATTTGTGCGTCTTTGCGGAAATTAGATAACTGTTTGCCCTTAAGTTTAGTGACGTCTTCACCATCAAAGGTAATCGTACCATCATTTGGTTCATATAACTTTAAGATAGTACGACCAATCGTCGTTTTACCAGAACCAGACTCACCTACTAAGCCAAACACTTCACCTTCATAGATGTCAAAACTGACATGGTCAATAGCCCGTACTTCATTGGCCTTTCCCTTGTTGAAGTACAATTGCAAATCATTCAGCTCAACCAATTTTTTTGGTGTTTCTTCAGTCATGATTAAGCCTCCTGTCCTTGTATTTCTTCCCATCGTGCCCAACGTTTCAAAATCTGTTCGGGTGGGGTCACTTTAGGTGCTCGCTCATCAAGTAGCCAAGTGGCTGCATAATGTGTATCACTAATTTTAAAGAAAGGTGGCTCTTCTTTACTATCAATGGCAAGTGCATACGAATTTCGCGGGGCAAAAGCATCACCTAGCGGTGGCTCCAACAAATCTGGTGGTGTCCCCGGAATAGCCTGCAATGACCCTTCAGCCGTATCCGTGGTTGGCATTGAATTTAACAGTCCCCATGTATAGGGATGCTGTGGATTAAAGAAAATTTCATCAACTGTACCATACTCAACGATTTTACCAGCGTACATGACAGCTACTCGATCAGCCATACCAGCAACAACACCCAAATCATGTGTGATAAAGATAATTGAAGAGTTTGACTGCTTTTGTAACTGCTTCATCAAATTCAAAATTTGTGCCTGAATCGTAACATCCAAAGCAGTAGTTGGCTCATCAGCTATCAAAATTTCAGGATCCGCAGCCAGCGCAATTGCAATAACAGCACGCTGCCTCATACCACCAGACCATTGATGAGGGTAATCGTTAATATGCTCTTCAGCGTTAGGAATACCAACGCCCTTCATCAACTCCAAAGCGCGAGCCAAAGCATCTTTTTCGCTCAACTCTTGATGTTTAATTAATGGTTCAGCAATTTGCTGCCCAATCTTCATTGTTGGGTCTAAACTAGTCATTGGATCTTGGAAGATCATCGCAATTTCATTACCACGAACATGTTGCCATTCTTCTTCGGACAATTCCAACAAATTTTTGTCTTTGAACAAAAGACGACTATTCTCAGGTATCACAGCATTTTTAGCATTCAGACCCATCAATGTCTTTGTTGTGACTGACTTTCCTGAGCCAGACTCACCAACAATTGCCAACGTTTCGCCTTGATTTAAATCAAATGACACGTCTCTAATGGCTTGCACCGTACCAGCATAGGTATTGAAATTGACGTGCAAATTTTCAACTCTTAATATAGGATTACTCATAAGTACTTGCACCTCTTAATCTTCACTAGCACGTGGGTCAAAGGCATCTCGTAACCCATCACCCAGCAAGATAAACGCCAACGAAATCAACACCAACACACCAGAAGGAATCAAAACCTGGTAAGGGTAGAATTGCAACATACTTTGAGCATCAGAAATCAATGAACCAAGTGAAGCCGTTGGTGGCTTAACACCCAAGTTAATGGCAGACAAGACCGCTTCAAACATGATTGCGCTTGGCACTGTCATCATGATTTGAACAATGATTGTACCAGCCATATTAGGAATCAAATGCTTAATCGCAATCTTAGTTGAACTTTCACCAAGAGATTTGGCAGCCAAGACGTAGTCACGCTCTTTCAATGAAAGTGTCATGTTACGTACTTGTCGTGCCATACTTAACCAACCCGTAATGGCAATCGCAATAATGATTGATGTGACACCGTTTCCCAGTAACAAACCAAACATAGTCACAACAATCAAATTAGGTACAGAGGAAAGAATTTCAATGATACGCTGCATGACAACGTCAACCCAGCCACCTTTCCAACCGGAGAATACACCGTAAGTAACACCAATTAACAAATCAATAAAAGTTGCTGAAATAGCGACTAACAATGAGATACGAAGTCCCACAATAACACGTTTTCCTAATGAACGACCAAGATTATCAGTTCCCAAAATGAAATTTTCTTTAACGTTATTGTTTTTATAGGGATCAGTAGTATCTGTGGCACCAGGCTCTTTCAACTTACCATTCCACCCTGGAATTGGTAACCCTGAGTTTGGTGGTAAGTTTTTATATTTACCAACGTTATCAGAATCAAAAGCGTTAGCTTTGTTTTGTGTTACGAAAAAATTTGATACTAATGCAAAGCCGAGAATAAACACCAAAAACCAAAGTGAAATCACAGCTAGTTTATTTAATTTTAATCGACGCCAAGCATCTTGCCAAAATGACAAGGCAGGCTTAGAAATATGTTCGTTGGCTTCGGAGTTTTGTGCGCCAACGATGACAAAGTCTTCTGTATTTGCAGCCATCATGAGCCTCCTTATTGCAACCGAACACGTGGATCAACAATTGCCGTCAAAATATCCGTAATCAAGATCATAACCATCAGCATCAATGCATATACGATAGTAGTTCCCATGATGACTGGAAAATCTTTAGTGGGAATTGAGGAAACGAATTGTTGCCCGATACCTGGAATTGAGAAAATATTTTCAATCAATGTGGAACCGGTTAACAAACCAGCCGCCATTGGTCCAATCAATGTTAGAACAGGAATCATAGAGTTACGGTAGGCGTGTTTATTAACAACCTCTTTCTCACTCAGACCTTTAGCTCGAGCCAACTGCACATAATCAGAACTCAATGATTCAATCATTTCAGATCGAACAAATCGTGTCACAACAGCTGCTGGTGAAACAGCCAGTGCCAATGTTGGCAATACTGATTGTGAAAACGAGTCTCCCCAGCCTGATACTGGGAATAATGGCCACTTGAAACCAAACAAGTACAAGAAGATAATACCTAATATGAAACTAGGCACTGAAATACCAAGTGTCGAAACAACACCCAATAGGCCATCAATTTTGTTGTTTTTATTACGCGCTGATGCGGCACCCATGAGCAAACCAGCAATAACGCCCACAACCAAGGCTTGTGCGCCAAGTTGTGCAGAAATTGGTAGACGCTGACCAATCAGCATACTAACACTTTGGTTTTGATATTGGAATGATGTTCCAAAATCACCACGAAAGGCGTTTACCAAGTAATGAAGATATTGTTGCCAAAGCGGCAAATCCAATCCATATGCTTTGTTCAATTGGGCAATCATTTGTGGCGTTAGCTTAGGGTTATTGAACGGTGTTCCTGGCATAATTTGCATCAGGAAAAAAGTTGCAGTAATCACTAAGAATAACGTGAAAATCAAAAGCGCCAATCGCTTTAAAATGTATTTCACCATAGTCTTGACTTCCTAATAAATAAGAATTGACATATGTCAATTCTCATTTTTAATTAAATGTAGTTTAATTCTATCATAAATCACTTACTTACGGTAGGCGTATTTGAAATCAATGTTCAATCCAGTCGTGTTAATGATAATGCCCTTAACACTTGGACGAGCCAATGAATATCCTGCACGGAAGTACAATGGGTTGAAGTTAGCATCCTTATACAATGCGGCTTCAGCAGTCTTATAGTCTGAGTCACGTGCTGAATCATTCAAAGCATCTGTTGTCTCTGCCTTTTTAACAGCTGCAGTATAAGCATCATTCTTGAATTGACCATCATTGTATGAAGCGCCATCCTTAAACAAATCATAGAATGTTGAGCCTTCTGGATAGTCACCACCCCAAAGCGTTACGACAGCCTCAAAGTTTTGTGTCTGTGAATCTGACAAACGTTGCTTGAATGGTACAAACTTTTCTTCAACCTTCAAACCTGGCAAAGCTTTTTGTAGTGATCCTTGTAAGTAGTCCAAAGTTGTCTTTGCAACTGGGCTGTCAGCATCAGAAGTGATTGTCAAAGTCATCTTTGTTTCACCAACTTCTTTCAAACCTTCAGCGAACAACTTAGCAGCTGCCTTAGCATCGTACTTGTAGCCAGGTGCTACGTACTTAGCTAAATCTTCACCTGATGCAGTCTTAGCCAAACCTTGTGGTGCCAAGCCAGTAGCTGGTGTTGAAATACCAGATGTTACTTGATCAACCAATTCTTTACGGTTAGTTGCAAGGTTCAAAGCCTGACGAATCTTTGTGTTAGCTAAGAACTTGTTCTTACCGGTTTGGTTATATTCGATATAAGCTGTGGTTGCTTCAGGAACCTTCACCTTATCCTTATTGCTCTTGTTGGCAGCATATAGTTCAGGTGTTGAGATTGAAGCGCGGTCTAGCTTGCCTTGCTTATACAATTGAACGGCCGTTTCTGGCTTTTTAACGACAGAGTAGTCGATTTCTTTTGTCTTAACACTCTTGGCATCCCAATAGTTATCATTTTTTACTAACTTAAAGCTGTTGTTAGTACCATTCCATCCTTCAAACTTATAAGGACCTGAATATAGTTGCTTTGCAGAAGTAGTACCATACTTCTTACCTTGCTTTTCAACAAAGCTTTGCTTTTGTGGCATGAAATTAGCAAATGTCAACAAATAGTTAAATTGTGGCATTGGACGTTCAAGTTGGAATGTAATAACATTACCTTTTGCTGAAACACCCAAAGTGCTAACTTTAGCTTTACCAGCAGTAATGGCATCAGCATTCTTCACACCCGAAGCAAGGTAAGCATATTGTGAAGCTGTCTTTGGATCAACAATACGTTGCCATGAATAAACGAAGTCTTTTGCTGTCAAAGATGAACCATCAGACCACTTCAAGCCACTTCGTAAAGTTGCTGTATAAGTCAAACCATCTTTTGAAACCTTAACTGACTTAGCCAATTCAGGAACAGCCTTACCCTTGGCATTCACACGCAACAAGTTAGCGCCCGTGTTACCGATGACTGTTCCAGAATAAGTATCCGTATTCTTTGAGATATCCAATGTTTGGATTTCTGTTGGGAAAGAAAACTTAAGTGCATTTGATGATCCATTTGAACCACCCCAGAGGCCAGCGGCGCGTGTTCCGCCACCTACCACAACGACAACGGCGGCGCCGATTGCCCATTTTTTCCATGTATCCATGTTAATATATCCTCCCGATATACTTTTTTGCTAACAATGGTATTAGTTTACCATGTGTATTTCTCATTTGCAATTCATTTTGTTATCTTTTAAGATTTTACTGCGATTTAACGTACAATATAACATTTATAGTAGAAATACACTGACAAACCGATCCTTATTTGGTCTGATTACCTCAATTAGCGTCAATTCTCTCTCATCAATTTAAGCTAACTTACTATCAAACCATCTTGCGATTAAGGACAAGCCGTAATTTAGTAAGAAATAAATTAGGGTAATCACAATCAACACAGGAATGATATACGTTGAATTCTGTGCATAGATAATTTGACCACGATAAGTCATTTCTGACAAGACAATTCCCATTGCCAAACTGGTATCTTTAACCAATGAAATCAACTGTGAAATAATTGGCGGAATCATTTTCTTATAAGCTTGTGGCAATACAATATAAAACATTGTTTGCAAATTGGAAAGACCATTTGCGCGTGCGCCTTCAAATTGCCCTTTATCAATCGACTCAAGTCCGCCACGAACAATTTCAGCCAACATTGAAGACTCAAACGTGCTCATAGCAACCACTGTTGCCCAGAATATCGGCAAGTGAATGCCTAATTTTGGTAAGGCAAAATAAACAAAGAAAATAATCAATAGCAAGGGTAAGTTACGGATAATATTATTAATTGTCCCAACGAACTTTGAAAAATATGGTAATCTCTCAAATTGAATAATACCGATCACCGAACCTGCAATGAAGCTTAAAATAACTGAAATAACTGAGACACCCACTGTAATGCCTAAACCACCCAACAAATATTGGACGTTCTGTGGTGTAAAGGCGTCAAAAATTCCTAATGTAACCATAATGTCCTCCTTAAGCCGCGTGCTTTAGTTTACGTTCAAGATGCTGCATGTAGTAACTCAACGGCAATGTAATCACTAGATAGAAAAGCGCCACAATAATATATGTGCCAAACGTGTCAAAAGTGTTAGCCGCAACCATATTGCCTTGATACATTAAATCAAGACCACCGACAAAAGCCAAAATAGATGAGTTTTTTACTAAATTAATGAATTGATTACCCAGCGATGGCAAGGCTATTTTAAACGCCTGTGGCAAGACAATGTGTTGCATCGCCTGCCAGAAAGATAAACCATTAGCACGAGCACCTTCCATTTGTCCACTGTTCACTGATAAAATACCCGCGCGGACGGTTTCTGCAATAAAGGCTGATGTGTATAGTGATAGGGCAATTGTTCCAGCAGTGAACCCATTCATTGGTATCACTTTTGCAACAACTAAGAAGAAAAAGAAAGTGATAATCAACAAGGGAATATTACGAAAAACCTGAACGTAAATGTTACCAACTTTTTGTACCCATTTTTGGGGTAAAATTTGCAAAATGGCAAAGAAAGTACCCAGAATCATTGAGACAACTAGCGCAATAACGCTTGATAATAACGTATAACCGAATCCTTGCAAAAATGTCGAAAAATTATTCTGTAATAAATCCATTATTTCGCCTCCAATTCATGCCAATCGAGACCAGGCACATTACTGAACCATTTTTTAATCAATTTATTGTATACACCATTTTTCTTCAATGTAGCCAAGGCTTTATTGGTCTCTCGAATCATTGGTCCTTGATCATTATCAAAAGCAATACCATAAGGTCCGTGTGTAAATGTGCCACCAACAATTTGATAATCAGGGTTTTCAGTTGCAAAACCATATAAGATTGCATTGTCGGTCGACATTGCTTGACCTTGTCCGGCCTTTAATGCTTGCATGCCAGTTGCATAGTCTTGAACGGCCAACAATTTCGCTTTAGGTGCGAACTTTTTAGTTTCTTCCGCAGCTGTTGTACCTACGACCACAATAATCGTGTACTTTGAGTCATTCATATCCTTAATTGACTTGATGCCCGAATCCTTTTTAACTAGAATTGATTGTCCGGCATCAAAATACTGTTTTGTAAAGTCAATAATTTTTTCACGTTCTGGCGTGATAGTCATTGTTGAAACAGTACCATCAATATTGGTATTTTTTAAAAGTTGAATTTTTGACGATGATGAAACGGGTACAAATTCAGCAGACATCGGTACACCAGTTTGCTTGGATAACTGTACCGTCAGTGCTTTGGCGATATCAACATCAAATCCTTTAGAAACACCAGTTTTTGTATCCATCAAACCAAATAATTTTGTATCTGCTTTAACACCCCACACAATCCGGCCTAGTTTTTCAACACGCGCCAAAGTGTCTTGATGTTCTTGATTTTTCTTAGCGGTAGCTGTTGCCCACATTAGACCGAGGACAATAACGGCAGCTAAGACGATTGTGGCAATAATGCCGAATTGTCTTTTTTTAGCTTTTTCCATAATAATGTCGCATTAAAAATTTTACCGATTATTGTTGGCATCAATAAAGTTTTTAACACTTTTCCTCCCAATCTAAATTTTAGTGATGCTCAACCTGGCTCAAGAATTGTTGCGCTCGTGGTTCAGTTGGATTATTAAAGAATGCTTCTGTTGAGCTATCTTCAAGGATTTGACCGTCAGCCATAAAGATAACACGGTCAGCAACTGCTTTAGCAAAACTCATTTCGTGCGTCACAACTAGCATGGTCATTGACGAATCTTTAGCAATGTCACGCATAACATCCAAAACATCCCCAATCATTTCTGGGTCCAACGCTGAGGTAGGTTCATCAAATAAAAGCGCCTTTGGTTGCATAGCCAGTGAGCGAGCAATCGCAACACGTTGCTTTTGACCACCAGAAAGTTCGGAAGGCATATTAGCAGCCTTGTCTGCCAAGCCAACTTTTTCTAACAATGCCATTGCCATTTTTTTGTTTTCAGCTTCGTCTCTTTTTAAAACAAGACGTGGTGCTAACATGATGTTTTCAATTGTTGACTTGTTATCATACAAATTAAAGTGCTGGAACACCATGCCAACATTCTTACGAATACGGTTGATGTCAGTTTTAGGATCATGAAGATCAAAGCCGTTGACAAGTAACTGACCTTCTTGAATTTCTTCCAATCCATTAACGGTACGAATTAAAGTTGATTTTCCTGACCCAGATGGTCCAATCAAAACAACTGTTTCGCCCTCATCAATTTCCAAATTAATGTTCTTAAGCGCATGAAAATTCCCGTAATATTTCTCAACATTCTTAAATTCAATCATTGACATGACCTAATTCTCCTTTTCACTTGTTGTGATTGCCTTAAGCACTCACGATATCAAAAAAAACTGGACGAACGTAGAGTTCTAGTCCAGTCTGTTCTAGTTCCATTTTACGCACATTTTGTCAATTTAGTCAAAGTTATGTCAGGTTTTATAACAAATATATTAATTTCAACTTTTATTCAACAATAGCATCATTGGCGCCTTGCAAACGATACAAGTCATAATACCGTCCTCTCTGTGCTAACAACGACTCGTGCGTACCACGTTCAACGACACGTCCTTCATCCAAAACAAGGATTAAATTAGCATCTTTAATGGTAGATAGTCGATGGGCAATAGCAATAGTTGTCCTATTTTCGCGCATTTTTTTCAGTGACTTTTGAATCAAGGTTTCAGTCTCAGTGTCGACATTTGCCGTTGCTTCATCCAAAATTAAAATTTTTGGGTCTTGCACAATAGTTCGTGCAAAGCTAATTAATTGTTTTTCCCCGGCAGAAAAACCAGAACCGCCTTCTTGAACTTTGGCTCTATATTGATTATCTAATTTTTCAATGAAAGTATTGGCACCTACAAATTCGGCAGCTTCCCTCACACGCGCGTCAGAAATACTGTCATCATACATTCGGATATTAGAAGCTACATCACCAAAAAACATAAACGGTTCTTGCAAAACTAATCCCATTTTTTGACGTAAGTTTTTCATGCTAACATCTCGAATATCCTGCCCGTCAATCAAGATTTCGCCACTTTGAAACTCATAAAAACGCATCAATGTATTAATCGTTGAGCTTTTCCCAGATCCTGTATGTCCCACCAAGGCGATCGTTTCCCCTGGATTAGCTGTAAATGTCAGGTCCTTTAGAATTTGATGCTGACCATCATAACTAAAATTGACGTGCTTAAATTCTATCTTGCCATCGGTAATATCACCTTGCGCATTTGTATTTTGAGCAGGGGAATATGTTTCATCTGCTAAAATGCCCAAAATTCTGTAGCCAGACACTAATCCTTCTTGAAATGGACTGAACAAACTCATAATATTTTCTAATGGTCCAAAAATGTTATTTAAATAGGTAGTAAATGCATAAATTACACCAGCGGCTACCACTGTATGCATTGACAATTCACCGAAATACCAAAGGATTAGCACTGTTGCACCACCTAATAACATGTCAATCATAGGCTCGAGTAATAATGCATCTGCCTTAACCATTTTAAATCTAGCATTAAAGTATTCACCGTTAATTCTTGAAAACTCTTTTTTAAAGCGGTCTTCTTGGTAAAACTCTTGAATCACATCAATACCAGTAATACTTTCAGCAATTTTTGCATTCAGTGCCGACAACCTTTCTCGCATGTGCCGAAAAAGGCTCGATGAAAATCGCTGATAAGCAATGATACTAGCAACAATGAATGGCACAACGACTAACATAAGTAGTGTTGCCTTCACATCAACTGTCCACATACCGATATAGGCACCAATCATACTCATGACAGCAAATGTTAATTCCATAAAAAATCGCCAAAAGTCAGCAAGCGACGCTGTATCATTGTTCACACGCGTCACTAATGATCCCGCAGGTACTTGATCAAAAAATCGCATCCCTAGCGTGTGCAATTTTTTAAAGACACGAACTCGAATATCCTCTAAAGCATATTCACCCGCCACCGAAAAATAATAGGCATTCAAAGCATCCGTGATTGCCTGTAAAATTCGAATGACAGCCACCAATACAGCAAAACTAATTGTTATCTGTAAAGGGACACTCGTCGTTTGATGCAAATAGTTTGTCATATAATAAGAAATCACACGTGGTGCGGCGGCCTGCAATAATGCAAAAGCGGCCCCAATTGACAAAGCCCAAATGAACATCGCTCGAAATGGCTTAGCCATCTTGATTAACGTCCAAATAACATGAAGTTGTTCTTTTACGGGAATACTTTTAGCCCAAACTGATTCATTTTTTTCAGGCATTATTTTCCTCCTTTGCTGACAACTGTTCATCTAATTGTGTCGCTAATTGCTGTTGCGCATACATATGCGCGTACCAACCGTTTAACGCTAACAATTCAGCATGCGTACCGCGTTCCTTGATTTGACCATCGTCAAAAACAATAATTTCATCAGCATTCATGACCGAACTAATACGATGAGCAGCAATAATAGTCGTTTTATCTTGTCGTTCTGCTTTTAACGCACCCAAAATTTGTTTCTCCGTGCGTGCATCAACAGCTGATAAGGCGTCATCTAGTATCAAAATTTCTGGATCAACAATTAAAGCGCGCGCAATAGCCAAGCGTTGCTTTTGCCCACCAGATAAGCTAACACCATGTTCCCCTACCTCTGTTTCATAGCCCGCTGGAAAACCTAAAACATCGTCGTGAAAGGCAGCTTTTTTTGCAGCTGCCTCAACTTCTTCCCTTGTTTTAGTCAAATCTGCAAAACGAATATTATCCAATACTGTCGTTGAAAACAAAAAGTTTTCTTGTGCCACATAGCCAATTGCTTTCAGATAAGCTTTTAACTTATATTGTTTGATATCAAAACCACCCACAGTGATATTTCCTTGATAATCGTCAAACTGACGCAGCAGCAATTTGATTAGTGTGGTTTTTCCGGCACCGACACGGCCAACTAGCCCTAGCGTTTCGCCAGCTTTGACTGTCAAATGAACATCAGATAAAGCAGTTGTTGTCTCGTCATCAGGGTACTTAAATTCATCAATGTTTATGGTAACATCCCCATGAGCTAAAGTTTCACGACCTGATTCATCTTCAATAATAGCCGATTTTTCTGCCAGAATTTCCTGAACTCGCATGTATGATGCGTTGCCACGTTCCAACACATTGAATAACTGTCCCAAACCAAACATTGGCCAGACTAACAAACCCAAATAAGTAGAAAAAGAAACCAGTTGGCCAATCGTGATTGTCTGATTTGTGACCAAAGAACCACCATACGTTACCATAACCACATAACTAATTGTCATCACAAGCGTTGCCATGGGCCCAAACATTGAATCAATTCTAGCCACCTTTTTATTGATTGCAATTGTGTTTTGGACTTCACTTGTAAAAGATGCGACGTCTTGTTGTTCTTGCCCTAAAGTTTTAATCGCTTTGATTCCAGCAATTGATTCTTGTGATTTATTAGAAAGCCGTGAAAAAGCTTCTTGCGAGGCAGTAAAAGCACGTCTAATCTTTGGTGACAAATAGCGGACACCCCAAGCCAGCAAAGGTAATGGCAAAACACCGATCAGTGTCAAGCGCCAATCGACAACAAAGGCCATTGAAATGACTGTGAATATAATAATAACGATCGAATCAACTAGCATTAACACACCACCAGAAGCAACTCTTTGAATTGCCGAAAGATCGTTAGTTGCATGTGCCATCAAATCACCGGTACGACGACGTTGGTAGAATGTCGTATCCATTTGCATATAATGATCAAATAATTGTTGCCTTAATGTGCGCTCCAACAAAGCTGACCCTTGAAATATATGTGTGATCCATGCATAACGAAAGCCATACATCAAAATAGAAAATAGTAGAATGCCACCACCATAAATCAATAAATTTTGACTGGTGACTTCTCGCGCTACTAAAATATCGGTAAACCGCCCAATAAGCGCCGGCGATACCATTTGTGAAATTTCCGTCAGCAACAAAAAAGACAACCCTAAGATGTAGAGCCGCTTATTGGCCTTGAAAAACCACATTAACTTACTAAAAATACTCATTTTCTCTCCAAACTAAGCAAAATTAAAGTTATCTAATAACATATCATACTTTTATAACAGTTGTATATATTTTTATCTAAAAACTATTATAACTACTGCCATTGCTACAAAGAATAAAAGACTACCCCAAACAATCTGTGCTTTCTTTTTAATATTCATCACACCAGAAAACTCGCGCAAAAAAGCAATAATTCGATATGGGAAAGGGCTCTTACCACCACGCCCACTAGCAGTTACCTTTTGTTGTTGTGCTAATGTTGCACCCCGCAAAATGTGATAATCACTACTATAAAAGGTAAATGGCGTGTGTAACATTTCTGATGAATTTCTGATGTTTTCAAACGTATTGCGTGATTGATCTTCTAGCCTTGTCTTTTCAATCGGGACATGAAGCTCTTTCACAGCATAATCTCGCATGGCTTGAGCCTCTGATATCAGCTCATCTTCCCCCTGACCACCTGAAAAAACAATCATCGGATAGGGCGTCATTTGTTTAGCATCTTTAACAGCTGCTTTAATACGTTGACTAACAATGCGACCAACAAAATAGCCATCAACCAATCCACCGCCCAATACCACCAATGGACCTACTTCGGGACGCTTGACAACCAATCCGTAAATCATACTCGTAATGAAAAAACGTAAAAATTGCCATAACACAAATAAAGCCAACCATGAAATGACACCGCGTAATTGCCAGATATCTGATGGCAGCCATTGTGGTAAATAAATAGAGACATTAAGCACAACATAAAAAATAATCATGCCAGACAAAATGATGTTAGTCACTGTATGCCCGGACTCATGCCACTTTTTATAACTATAAAACAGTAACACTAATAAAAGACTCAATCCCAAAAAGTCCCCAATCACGCCAACTATCAGTGCAACACGATAAACGACATTATTATCAGTTCTAAAAAGTGTATACATGAAATACCCAAAAACGGCGAGCATAAAAAGCACGTATGCGCCAACTTGTAAAGAAGCCACATTCGTCCTGATTTGGTAATTCAGCAATATAGCTAAGCTGAAAAATACGATGATTATAATGATTTCATTGATTATCATGCCTCAATTGTAACACGCCACCCACACCGATATTGCATGATCTTAATCTTTAAAAAATGAATGATAATAAAAAAGCGCTTACTGGCACTTTTTTATTTTGTCACTGGAAACTTCTCGGACGCACCTTCCGGCACCTTAACTAAGTTGAGTGCTACAAGACGCTCTGCAATTTGAACCGTATTCCATGCCGCACCTTTTAGTAGATTGTCTGACACAACCCACATGTGGAAACTATCATCATTTTCCAAATCAGGACGTACACGACCAACAAATGTCTCGCGTTTACCAGCTGCATTAACTGGTTGTGGATATAATTGTTCTGCTGGATTATCCTCTAGCACAACGCCAGCAGCTGAACGCAAAGCTGCTTGAATGCTAGCAGTTGTTGCTCCAGCGCCGTCATTAGTTTCAAAATAAACCGTTTCCCCATGTCCAATAGGTACAGGAACGCGCACAGCTGTACCAGTTACTTTGACAGCTTTTGAATTTTTGTCACCAAACATGATTTTCTTAGTTTCATGAATCATCTTCCATTCTTCATGTGTATAGCCATCATCTTCAAAAACGTCGATTTGTGGTAATAAATTATATGCCAATGGATAATGATGTTGCGCCCCTTTGACAGGTAAAATGTTAGCGTGTACTGGTTCACCAGCATTATAAGCAGTTGTTTCGGCCACCAATTCATTCCAAGCAGACTGACCAGCACCTGACGCCGCTTGATATGTTGATACTATGACCCGCTTCAAGCCAAATTGTTGTTTAATAGGTGCTAATGCGACCACCATTTGAATGGTCGAGCAATTAGGATTTGCGATAATGCCATTATGCGATGATAATGCGCTTTCATTAACTTCAGGAACAATGAGAGGCACATCATCATTCATGCGCCAATAACTCGAGTTGTCAACAACCACTGCCCCGCGTTTAACCGCTTCTGGCGCATATTGGGCTGAAACTGAGCCACCACCACTTGCCAAAACCAAATCAACACCATCAAAGCTGTCTGGCGCGGTCGCTTCAACAGTAATTTTTTCACCTTTAAATTCTAATTGTTTACCTGCTGAACGTGGTGAAGCCAATAATTTCAACGAATTCACTGGTATTGTAGACTGCTCCAGTTGTTCAATAAGTCTCGTCCCCACAGCACCCGTGGCACCTAAAATAGCGACATTATATGATTTTGTCATGATTTTCTCCTAATCTACTAAAATACGATGTATCCGTTCATGGAAACCTGTGGTGATTTCCCACGGTGCTAATTTGGCATATTGCGCCACATCTTCTACCGTGTTTTCTAAATCACCGTCCACGCCGATAAATGTTACTGTTGTGCCAAGTGGATATTCATGTGGCAAACGAATCATCAGTTGATCCATGGCAATTTGTCCTACAATTGGTACATATTGTCCGTCAACAATCACATTAAAACCAGTTAATGAACGCAACCACCCATCCCCATAACCAATTGGAACTGTCCCAATCCACTCGTCTTCGGAAGTGGTATAAATATGAGAGTAACTAATGCCTTCTCCAGCTGGTAATTTTTTAACAAAATTCATCTGACTACGTAACGATAATACAGGCATCAAATCATGACCATCAGCTAACTCACCACGCGATGGTTCAATACCATAAATCACAGTGCCAACTCGAATAACTTCATGTGGTACTTCATTTGGATGATACAGCGCTGCACCAGAATTCGCTACATGATAATACTCAGGCTTTGGTAAACCGTCAGTCAAAGCATGCCAACGTTTGAGCTGCTTCTCAAAATAGCGTGTGTCAGATGAATCGGATTCAGCAAAATGGGTGCATAAACCGACATATTCGAATTTATCTGCATGTGCCTGTACAAAAGCAATTGCTTCAGCAACTTCTGCACGTTCTCGAAAACCAATGCGCCCCATTCCCGTATCTAGCCCCAAAGTTACTGGTAAACGCTGTTCACCACTCAAGTGTTGTTCTGCTATTTTCAGCCAATCTATCGAGACAACTGTCGCCATAATATGTTGCACAGCCATTAATTCGGCGTACTCTGCTGGTGAAATGCCTAGAATCAAAATAGGAACTGTCAACCGTTGATGTCGTAGTGCTAGCGCTTCATCAATGATAGCAACAGCAAGGCCGTACACACCACCGGCCACTGCAGCTTCAGCCATTGTATGCAAACCGTGACCATAACCGTTTGATTTTACAGCTAGAAAAACTTTATCAGCACCAGAAGTGGCTTTCACCACTTCAATGTTATTTTTAACTGCCGCCAAAGAAATTGTCATCTCAGTTGGTCTTGTAATTGCTTCTACCATCAGTCCCTTTAAGCACGTCCATTAAATCAATGTCGCACATTTGCCTTTCTATATAGAAAAAATCCACAGCACACAAACTAGTAGCCATGGATTCCAATTATATTGCAATCAACCACATAGCACCCCGCTTGCGCGACAGTTCGCCAGTTATTGACTAACGACCCAGCTAACTAACCTTACAGTACTAGTGCTTCGGCTATTTCCCCTTTGACTTGCTTCCTCGTATCTGTAAATACTCCACAAGCTACTGATGTCAATAGCAACCTCTATGATTTTTAAATTGTTATTATTGTATTCTAATTTTTCTTATTTGTCAAATAGCCAATTTAAATTCCGTTTAATATTTTTGAATTATGATATAGTTAAAATAGTGCGATATTAAGGATTATTTTATGCGTAAAATACTGATTATCTTTTTAGCCAGTTCTTTCATAGTAACGCCAGCAAGCGCAAGTACCATTCAAAATCCAACCATTAGTTGGAAAAAAGTCATCAAGAAAACTGACAGCGATGTAACTGTTATTGCTAGTATTCGTGATTTATCAACTGGTAAGACTTATACCTATCGCAATAGCAAAACTAAAAAAATCATGATGGCGTCAACCATTAAGGTTTCCATTTTGGAAGCACTCATGATTCAAAAACAAAATGCTGGCGAAACCTTAACTGCTGATGAAAAAGAAAATGCAACACAAATGATTACTAATTCTGACAATGATGCTGCTACGGCATTATGGACAGAAATTGGTGGTGATGATGGTCTAAATAATTTTTGGCACAGCATTGATGTTAAAATCACACAGGCCACTTATTTCGGTGAAACAATGGCCACTGCTAGCCAACAAAATAAAATACTTGATCAACTGTATAACAAAAATTCATTATTAAATACAACCTCAAAAGCCTATATCTTGTCCTTGATGAGTAATATTTCAGATACACAAGACTGGGGTGTTAGTACCGGCGCTAAAGATGTCGCTTTAAAAAATGGTTGGATGACAGATTACAATGCCGATAACGGCACTTGGATTGTCAACTCTAGCGGTAGTATTGATGACAAATATATTTTAACAATTTATACAACAGGCAACAGTGATTACCAAACTGGGGTTACCTTAGTCAATAATTTAAGCAAAGCTGCAAACAAACAACAAAATAAAAAAATGACAACACCTGCTAGTATTTGGGAAAAAATAAAGGCTTTACTCGTTTGATTAGCCGCTCAATTCCTCGTATAATAGATTTAACGACTATGAAGAAATGATGGAAATTATGACACAACTTGTAACTGCAAACGAAATGCAACAAATTGATCAATATACGATTGATGTCATTGGCATGCCACAAGATGTTTTAATTGAACGTGCTGCTATGGCGGTAGTTGATGTCGTTGGTGCTGGCCACTTTGATCTCAATCATGTTCTGGTATTGGCTGGGCTAGGCAATAATGGCGCTGACGGCGTTGCCATTGCGCGACTACTCTATGCACAGGGCATTAACGTTTCGCTACAATTTGTAGGCAACGTTAATCGGGCCAAAGATAGTGTCAAACGACAACTGTCTATTATTGAGGCCTACGGTGTTGTTCGCTCTGAAAAAAGTGACTTCAACGAAGCAACGCTGATTATTGATGCTATTTTTGGCGTCGGCCTTAATAATGATTTACCAGAAGGTCTGCAAAAAATGATTAAAGCAGCCAATCATATTGAAAAACCGGTTATTGCTGTCGACGTTCCCACGGGGGTCGACGCAACTACTGGCGAGGTCAGAGGAGCAGCATTAAAAGCCCATACAACAGTTACCTTTGGTTTTAAAAAAGTCGGCCTAACAAAACGCGTAGGTGGCTACCTGTCTGGTGATACTATCGTGAAAGATGTTGGTATGCTTGTACCTGATGATTTTGAGTTTAGTCTGCCAATAATGCAAGCCACAGTAACCGAGAACGCAACTATTTAAGTATTACACAAAAAGCCACCTAGTAGGTGGCTTTTTTTGCTATTTATGATAGGGAGACCCTTGTTGAATCATAAAAGCACGGTATACTTGTTCAACCAAAACTAAACGCATTAACTGATGTGGCAAGGTTAACAGCCCAAAACTAATCTTAAAATTAGCGCGATGCTTCACCTCCGGTGACAACCCCAATGAACCACCAATTATAAACGTTACATCTGAGTAACCATCCACCGTAATTTGATTCATTTTTTCAGCAAAAACCTCTGAAGGTAACTGCTTACCTTCAATGGCTAAAACGATAACATAATCACGTTCACCAATTTTTTCCTGAATACGTTGCCCCTCTTTAGCCATAATCTGCGTATTCTCTGCTTCACTAGCCTTTTCTGGTGTCTTTTCATCAGGCACCTCGATTAAATGAACTTTAGCAAACCGAGATAACCGTTTGGTATATTCTGCAATGCCATCTTTTAAATATTGCTCTTTTAATTTGCCTACTGTGATAATTTTAATATTCACTGTCTATTACTTATTTAACCTTTCTTAATTATTTTTAGATTATTGTAATTACAATTCTGATCGAGTTATCCACACGAACAAATTTTATTTGTTTTTTATAAAATGCCTATATATCAAGCTTTGTTCTGTTCGCTTGTAATAATTATCCACAGTTTTTAACTTTTTTTGCTAATAAGTGGATAACTTTATAAACGCATTTTGTATTAAATTAACTGAATTTCTGTCTTTAAAGCACCACTTTTCCACAGTTATTCACAACGTTATCCACAGATGTGGATAAGCACATTTGTTCGCTAAACATTACTTCAATATTCATCTCAAATGTTCGTTAATTTAAAAATTAAAACTCCTTATCAAGGATAAAAAAAATAAATTGACATTTACACGAACATTACAATATTTACTCATTATTCGTGTGGATAAGTCTGTTTTTGATTACCTAATCACCAATAATTTACTCTTTTTTAAAGAACAGGCTTTCTTATCCACTATTATACTGGATTTTTCCACATTTTTCAGGAGTTTTCCCCCAAGTTATTAACATTTACACACGGTTTTCAACATTTTCTGAAAACACACGTTGTCGTCTCGCTGTCAACTAAAAGTAAAGAAAAAGCTAACGATAACCGTTAGCTTGCTAATTTTTGAGTTAATTTAACTTTAACTGTTTTCTTATTACTGTGGTGGTAATATGTCAGTGTAACCGTATCACCTAATTTATGTTTATACAGCTCTTCACGTAGGTCAGCTTGTGTTGTCACTTTCTTGCCATCAATACCCACAATTACATCATACTTCTTCAACCCAGCAGTATCAGCCGGTCCTTTTTTCGTCAAACTCATAACAACCACACCACCAGTGACACTATCAGGAATTTTGAGTGTAGACTTTTGATCGTCAGCAGTCACTTCTGACAAATTAACTAAACCAATGCCAATGGCCGGCCGCGTAATCTTCCCATCCTTAACCAACTTATTGACAACGTCTACCACTTGATCTGAGGGAATAGCAAATCCCATTCCCTCAACACTTGTACCTGATGACGAAGTAGATAACTTCATTGAATTAATTCCAATAACTTGACCAGCAAAATTAATTAAAGGCCCACCGGAATTGCCCGGATTAATCGCGGCATCTGTTTGAATAACAGTTGAACCACCATAATTTTGACCATTTTCAGAAGTGGCTTCGACTAATCGTTTTTTAGCTGAAATTATGCCTTGCGTAACCGAAGAGGCATATTCTGATCCTAGAGGAGAGCCAATCGCTAACACATTTTCTCCAACCGCTATTTTACTAGAATCACCAAACTCAGCAGTTGTTGTCACATTGTCACTCGCAATCTTTAGAACCGCTAAGTCAGTCATAGCATCTTTACCAACCAAGGTAGCATCCACTTTTTTACCATTGTGGAGCATTACTTGAATTTTAGCTGCACCATCAATGACATGATTATTTGTTACAATAAACGCTGATTGATCTGCTTTTTTGTAAATGACACCAGAACCTTCAGATGATTCTTCATAATTTTGTCCCGATTTACTAAAATTCAATACAGACACAACCGCATCTGAAACTTTATTATACGCTGTTGTGGCAGTGGCATTTTTCGCAATTGACGACGTTTTGGTTGCCGTTGTACGCACTGTCGTTTGTGTGGTACTCTGTTCGATTCCTTTTTGTGCGTATAAAATAACGCCTCCGCCAACTAGCCCTGCAATGACGCCAGTTAACACTGTTTTTGTTAATGTTGATTGTGCCATATATTACACCTCTTCATGTCGTTATGTTTTACTTTATCAAGTTGAAATTAACCTAAAATTAAATTATTCGGACAAATTATCGCCAGTAAAGGCGTTGATTTTTAACGCATCTCTCTCACCATCACTATGAGTCACCACAAACAACCAAACTGGTGTATAGATATCATAACCATTTACTTTCAAAGCGGAGTCATAGGATAACATACCTTTTGATAATTTATCACCAGAATTTAATTCATTAAATCGATACAAACTAACAATTGCATCTTCTTCACTCAACGTAACACGCTCATCTCTTAATTCGGTGACATTTGATATTTTCGTTTGTGTAAATCCAGTAGCTTTACCATCCTTGTCATAGTTCACAACAAACAACCCTTGCTGTGAAACAACCGGTAACTTATCAATTTCCTGTGAATAAATACCCTGTTTGGCACCCTGTTCGTAAGACAAAATTTTATTATATTGATAGCCAGCACTATATGCTAGCGCCGTAGGATCAATCTGACTACCAATATATTTACTTGTCTCATTTTTGCTGCCACTGTTTTTGATACTTTGTGGCGTGTTGAAGTTGACTGACAGCTTCTGATTTTTGATATTAGCCTCATAACCAGTTACTTTGCCCGACAATGAGATCAATTTGTTGGATTGTTTACCAGCTAAATAATTTGCATAGGGTATCTTGGTGCTAAACTTGGATAACTGGATGTTCTGATGCTTCATTTCAGCAATAATGCTGGTGTTTGCATCGGTCACTTGGACATTATCTGGACGATTACTTCGCCACCACACAAAAAGAAAGGTATCTAAAGAAATAAACAAAATAATCATCAAAATTTTCAATCTTTTAAATTGCATTTTTTAAATTGCCACTGATACTAAGTATCAATCACAGCCTTCCTTTCTTAAATGTAGTGATGCTCTGATTCAACCGCCTATTGATTAGCGCGACTCTTTAAATAATCATCCACACTCTGCCAGCCACTTGACGTTTCAATCATCCAAGTTGGGCGCATATTAACCGCCGCACGACTATCCTTGTTCACCATCCACTCGTAGCCAGGTGTTACAAAATAATAGTCGGTCTCTTTGACACCAGCCTGTCGTAACCGGCTAAGAATATCTGATGTCTTGGGTAGCGTCACCTCTTTTTGATTATTTGGCACTGGCACACCCAATTCGTTTAACGAGTATGTGCTAATCAAGTTACCATGATTGTCTAAGGTCATGTGGATTGCGCCACTTTCAGATTGATAATATACCGGCATCCCCTCAACAAAGGTCCGATAAGTAACGTTTTTGCCGTCATTACGGCTTTCATAAAAACGTGTGTCTGTTAAGTTAAGCTGCAACAAATTAATCTGAGAAAAACCAATGTTTAATCTAGCAGCATAAGTTTTATCTAATTTACCATCAGCCTTGTTGTCTTTAAACGTAACCGTATCAAGATCTGGATCATAAGTTACTTGCTGGTCGCTAAACTTATTCGTATAAATAACTTTATTGCCATCTGTTGTTGTTGTTAATTGGTTCGTTGTGCCTAATAGTGTTGACACATACGTCGTTGGATCACGATGATTCACCAAATAAGAATAAACAGGTAATTTGATATTTTTTGGAAAATTTAGTCGCACACGATGGTTTAAAGATTTAAAATTAACGGTCAGTGATTTAGGCAACTTTTCGGCTACTTCCCACATCTTGGTCGTATTAATTTTACTCAAGCTCACCGTGACCATCGTCTTGGTTTGGGTATTTATAAAGTAAGCCAGATTAGATTTATCAAGCGGTAATACAAAGTAATCAAAATTAAAGCCCTTAATCGCCGCGATATTTTGATTATATCGTGCATTGAAGTAGTCAATAGGTACCACATCCGGATAGCGATATACGGCAGATTGCTTTTTGCTTATGGCAGCAATAATTGTCGCATTTGAAACCTTTTTCTGATGAGGATTTTTAATATCGGCAGATGTCAAATAACCACGCATTGTTTTGATTTGCTGGTTATCAGCGTGCATCACCATATTTTGAGTGCCATATTTGTCATTGATAATATAGTTTGTAGGTCTAAACGCCGTCACAGACTGTTGATCCTGCTGATTAGAAGAACTCACATTTTGTTGTTGTCCAATGGACATAAAAACAAATGCTGTCAACACGATCGAAATTAAAATAGTTATTGTCAGTATGACATTCAGCGTGATTCCTTGCACAGATCGATTATTCCGCATCCCAATCGTCCTCCGGCACTTCATCCACATAGGCTAGAGAAATATAGAACGTCGAGCCTTTGTTTTCAACAGAATCAACCCAAATTCGACCATTGAATTTTTCAACAACTTCCTTAGAAATTGCCAGTCCTAAGCCAGTTCCTCCTTGAGCACGCGAACGAGATTTGTCCACTCGGAAGAACCTGTTAAAAATGTTGTCCAAATCCTTGCGCGGAATACCCAATCCTTGATCTGAAATACTCAAAATAGCACGTGTTTTAGTCTTTATTAAACGTGCTGTGATTGTGCCACCATCTGGCGAGTATTTCACAGCATTATTCATGATATTGTCTAGTACTTGCGTAAACTTATCTGGATCCACTTCAACCCAAACATCTTCTTTCGTAAATTCACGTAAAATATTGTATCGCTTTGACGGTGATTCATCATTTTTAGCATCGTTTTCCAAGATCATATCAAAACGATTCAGCACAAAGTTAAACAAGCTATTTAAATTAATGACTTCTAATTTAACATCCATCGTGCCCTGATCAAGTCTTGATAATTCAAGCAAATCATTAATCATACGAATCATACGTTGCGTTTCATCTTGCACAACACCCAAAAAATTCTGCGCCATGTCAGGATCATTAATTGCCCCTTCAGCAAGTGCGTCCACATACGAACGAACAGAGGTTAACGGTGTTCGTAATTCGTGAGACACGTTAGAGACAAACATTCGCCGTTCAGAATCGATACGTTGTTGTTCAGTAATGTTATGTAAAACCACCACTAGTCCAGAAATGAAACCAGATTGGCGCTTAATCAATGATACATAGGCTTGTACCAATAAATCTTTACTATCGTCAGATAAATCAACCCGAAAATCATCTAGGTTTTCAAGCATTTCACGTAATGTGCGCTTATTTTTCAGATGTAGTAAATCAATAACATTTTTGCCTAAAGCTTCTTCACGATCAACACCAACAAAATCAGCTGCAGCTTGGTTAATAATGGTCACTTCGCCTCGTCGATTAGCTGCTAAAACACCATCAGCCATGTGTGTCAAAACCGAATCCAAACGGTTGCGTTCCGCGTTCACCGTTTCCGTCGATTCTTCAATACGCATTGAAAGTTCATTCACTGACATCGCTAATTGACTCAATTCATCAGAACCATAAATGTGGTTGACCATTGAATAGTCACCGTCAGCAATTTTGGTTGTCTGTTCATTAATTTGCTCAATTGGTCGTGTTAGCGTTCGCGCCAAAAAGAGAGCTAACGCAATACTAGCAATCAGCGCAACTAACCCGGCAATAATAAACAACTTCATAACGTTGTTTATGTTTTTATAGACTGGTGAAAGACTTGCTTTCACCACAATCACACCGGGTATATCCTTGAGCCGACCATTAGTCGCACCAAGCGGTGTCGTCATCAACTCTTTACGATCACCACCTTCATTAATGGTACGCGTTTGCAAATAGGATTGATCACCAGCCAATGCTTTTTGAGCGTTAATATCAGTCGTTTTTTGTCCAATCGTTTGTTGCCCAGAGACAGAAATTGTGCCCCGGATAGTTCCAGTTTTGTCAATAACTTGCGCTTCTTGTATGTTTGTATTGTTTAGTCCTGACAAAACATCCTGAATTTGATGGTTACCAGTATCTGTATCTTTGTCGCGGAGCGCTGTTGTGATTTGATCCGTCAAATATTTTGGGAGGGTAATTTGCTGCTGAAAAGTCGCCAAATTTTGCTGTTCCATTTGCCGTACGAAAAACGCACCCAGTAATTCGAGTGCGATAATCATTAGCAACACGAATACGAGTGCAATACGAAAGCGAATAGATTGAAAAAATTTAGTCATTGCTGTCATGTCAGTTATGCTCAGCTGAGAGCTGCGATCTCCCTAATTATGTATGCGGTCTAGCCGCTTATTCTTACTCTTCTGATGGGCGCAAATAATAGCCAACACCACGTCGAGTGGCTAGCCAATTAGGATGGCTGGGATTATCTTCGATTTTTTCACGCAAGCGACGCACGGTAACATCAACTGTGCGAACATCCCCAAAATAGTCATAGCCCCACACTTGTTGTAGCAAATGTTCACGCGTCATAACTTGACCAATATGTTGTGCCAAATAGTAAAGCAATTCAAATTCACGGTGAGTCAATTCAATATCAGCGCCGTTTTTAGAAACCATATAGGCTTGCGGATGAATAGTCAAATCCCCCAAGTGAATGTCTTCCGTACTATTAAATGATTCTTCTGTACTTTGAGCAACTGATTTACGACTACGTAAATTAGCTTTCACACGTGCTACAAGTTCACGGTTAGAAAAAGGTTTAGTCACATAATCGTCAGCGCCCATTTCAAGTCCTAGGACTTTGTCAATTTCACTATCTTTAGCCGTTACCATGATGACTGGAATGTCTGATTTTGATCGAATTTGGCGCAATACCTCGATGCCATCGACTTCTGGTAACATTTGATCAAGCAAAACAAGATCAGGATTTTCATCGTTATACATGTCCAACGCTTCACGTCCGTCAGCCGCTGTCACAACATCGTAGCCTTCTTTTGTTAAATTAAATTTGATAATATCTGAAATTGGCTTTTCATCGTCTACAACTAAAACTTTACTCATGCAGAACTCCTATCATAATAAGTGTATTCTAAGTACATTATAACATTTTCAACAGCTAAATGTGTTTATCGTTGATATGTCCTACATTATAAACAAGCTTGTCATTACTATAAAGCAATCATGATAACCTTAAATGCCCACATTTGGTCCAAATAGTAACACTATTATCGCAAATTCACGCTGATAAAAAAAACCAATCACATCAAATGATTGGTAAACTTGAGACAGAACTTAATGGCTTCTGCGATGGAAACGTGTTTTGAAAAGAGAACTGATTGCTTCATTGTTACTAATACGACGAATCGCTTCGCCGATTAATTCACCAACGGAAACAATTTCTAGTTTTTCAAACTTCTTTTCTTCCGGTAAATTAATTGAGTCTGTCAAAATAACCTTTGTGAATACTGAATTTTGTAGGCGTTCCACTGCTGGACCTGAAAATACAGCATGCGATGCCACAACATACACTTCTTTAGCACCATGCGCCATAATTAGCTGTGCACCCTGTGTAATGGTTCCTGCGGTATCAATCATGTCATCAATCATGATTGCCGTTTTTCCTGCGACATCACCAACAATGCTGCCAATTTCAGCAACATTTGGCTTTGGGCGGCGTTTATCAATTACTGCCACCGGTGATTCTAATCCCAGCATGTTATTAAGGTTACGCGCACGCGTCATACCACCATGATCTGGTGACACAACCACCGCATTTTGCTTGTTGGCTATTCCTGATTCAATCAAATAATCGGCTAATAGCGGTGCCCCTTGCAAATGATCCATTGGAATATCAAAAAATCCTTGAATTTGGGCAGCATGTAAGTCAAGTGCCAGCACACGCGTTGCGCCAGCACGTTCCAGCATATTAGCGACAAGCTTGGCAGTAATCGGTTCGCGAGAACGTGCTTTACGGTCTTGACGGGCATAACCATAGTAAGGTAATACAACATTAATTTGATTAGCGCTGGCTCGACGCAAAGCATCGATCATAATCAACAACTCCATCAAATTATCATTGACAGGCGCAGAAGTGGACTGAATCACGAATACATTATCACCACGAATACTTTCTTCAATGTTAATTTGTACTTCACCGTCAGCAAAGCGTTTAACAGAAATTTCACTCAACGGCACGCCTACTGAATCGGCGATTTTTTGAGCAAGTGGCTCATTTGAACTCAACGAAAAAAGTTTCAATTTAGGTTCCGGCATGTCTAACTCCAAATTTTTATAGGTAAAATATCACTACTACACCCATTCTATCAAAAAAAACGTCTTAAATACATAGCTAACCGAATTTTAAAATCAGTTGATTACCCCACAATAAAACGACCACAGGTGAAACTGTAATCGTTCATTCAAATGACTATCTTTATGCTTCTAAAGCTTTTGATAGGGCTTTCAAAGCGTCATCATAGTCTGGCTCTTCAGATATTTCTGGTACGATTTGTGCATAAATCACAGTCCCTGTTGCATCCAAAATATAAACAGAACGTGTATCAAAGCCAGTGTCCGGTACATATAATTTTGTTGCATAGCCAAATGATTCTTGTTCATCCGACAACATTCTCAAATTATGCACGCCTTCCGCAGCACACCAATCGCGTTGTTCTGAAACTGTGTTTGTTGATACAGTGATGAAATTAACACCATCGAATTGATCAACAGTTTGATTAAAATGGCGTGTTTGCAATGAACATGTATCAGTATTCAGGTCTGGTACAACAGAAATAAGTGTGACTTTACCTAGTAAGTCAGCTGTTTTAACCTTTTCACCTGATTGGTCTAACAACTTGAAGTGTGGCATTGCCTCACCAACTTTTGTTGGTTCCCCTTCTAATTCAACTTCTTTTCCACTTAATGTAACTTTCATCTTCTGCCTCCTTGGCTTATATCAGTAATCATTTTTAGATGGCACTATTTTAGAACATACTTCTCAAGTGCTCTTGCAACGCCGGATTCATTATTGGACACTGTCTCAACATCAGCAATGTCTTTAATCTTTTTAATGGCGTTACCCATCGCAACGCCCAGACCAGCAACTTCGATCATTGAAAAATCATTTTCTTGATCGCCGATTGCCATTGTATCTTTAATATCAATATTAAGAGACTGTGCAAGTGCGGCTAAGGCATTTCCTTTTGAAGCTTTCTGATTGATAAATTCCAAATTATTTGCCGTTGATCGAATGACGGAAACTGCTTCAGTAATCGCTGTTGGAATTAATGCCTGAACACGGTCTAATGCATCAGCCTCATCGTTAGCAATGCCTTTAATGATTTCAACTTCTGCCAAATCCTTAACATCATCAACGACATGGAGTGGTAATTTGACTAAAGCATTTTCAAAGCTTGCCCAACGGTGAACCAAATGGTTGGTCGTATAAGCAGCATTTTGACTTTCTGCCTGAATATAGGTAGTTTGTTCGCGCATGAAATCATTAATTTGCTGATATTCTGATAAACGCAGTGCCGCCTGAAAGAGAATACGAGAACCATCAGCAGTTTGCATTAAACCACCATTGTGTGTAATGACAAATTGCTCACTGCCAGCAATCTCTAGTTGATCGAAAATATCTTGCACACCTGGTAGGGGACGTCCCGTTGTAATCACGATTTTAACGCCTTGTGCCATGGCTGCTTGAATAGCTGACTTCACGTCAGGGGTAATTTGTCGATCATCGTTTAATAGCGTGCCATCAATATCAATGGACACAATTTTTATTTCTGACATGTCTGAGCTCCAATTTTATTGTAACTACATTATAGCAAAAAGTAATCGCTTTCAAAACATTGATTGTTATTTTTATCAATTAAACGGTTCTTTTCTCACGCAACATCACAACAGATAAATACGTAAACCAAATGCTGATGCCAGTAGCAATCAGTAAAATCATTGCGGCGCCAATATTGCCGATAAACGCAGAAACACTAACGATAGCAGACGAAATAATAAAACCAACTGGTCGCATTGCAGCACTGAAGCCACTATAAGTGCCAATTTTTTGCTGGTTCATCATTTCCGCACGCAACGATTGCTGTGCCGGTGTCACAATCATTTCCCCTAGTGTCAGAAAAATTGCCACCAAAAATAGTGGCCAAAAATCATTCAATAGAAATGATAGTGCAAAACCTGCGCCTTGCATCGCAGTCCCTACGGCAGTTGCTTTCATGTTTGACCACTTCTGAAAGAGTTTGGTCATGGTTCCCATCAATAACACAATCATCAAGGTATTGGTTACAGTAATTACAGAAAGCATGCGTTGACCAAAAATTGTTACCCCAATTAGCGTTGTATTGTGGAAACTCTGTCCTAAGTGCGCCGCTAAATAATAATCTGGTGACGAAAAAATGACCGTCGCTCCAACAGCAGCAATCATAAACTTAAGATAACGTTTATCAGCAAAAACTTCTCGATAACTTTTAACTACTGACCAGACTGATTGACCATGCACGGTTCGCTTTGAAGCAGGAAATGTTTCAGTAATCCATATGACAACAATGACCAAACTCAATAGCGCCCCTAATGCTGTGCCCAGAAGCAGCTCGAATCGGGCTGTTTTGAAAAACCAGCCGCCCAAAGCCGCTCCAATCATGACCGCCAAATTAATGACCCAATAAATCATGGCATAGATGAATTTACGATTTTGTAATGTTGATACATCAATCATCATTGCTTCTTCGGCAGGTGAGGCAAAGCTAATACCCAAAGTCGCCATTAAAAAACCAAAAAACGTTAAATATGGATTAATATATAATGGTGAATTCATGGCAGCTGCTAGAATATAGCCAACCGTCATAACCGCAATGCCACCAATCATCACTCGTTTTCTGCCCCAAGTATCAGCCAAATGACCACCATATAGACCAGCTATAAAGCCTGCCACTTGGACTGCCACTAATAATATCCCAGTTACAAACGGACCGAAATAATCTACATAATATATTGTCATATTTGGGCCCACTGAAGAACCAATTGCAATTGTGATAAACATCATCACGATTCGCAATTGAATATTGCGATCTAACTTAAAAAAATCAGACATAGTTTCTCCCTCGAGCCTGTGAGTTATCACCAGACAATTTATAATTAAAATAATAAAAACAAATTATATCATATTAAGGGCTATGCGCTGTGCTTTTATTAGAATATCGTCGTCTAAATAATCAGGGTCACTGCTTATCCTTTGTGCGGCAGGAATTGATAGCCAAGTCACTTGCTCAACTTCAGAAGTCTGAATCTTCAAGCTGTCCAATGGCTGATTAATTCGGGTAACATACAAGTCATCGAACCAATCTTTTTCCCAACTAGTTCGGATTCTTTCAAAGTGAGTTGCTTGTGCGCCTAATTCTTCGACGACCTCTCGTTGAATACCCTCTAATGATGTTTCTCCTTGCAGAACTGACCCACCGGTCGCCAAAACCCAGCCACCTGGTAATGCCATTTTTTTAAACGATCGCTGCTGAACTAGTAACTCTCCGTCTTGATTAAAAACAAGCGCATTAGCAACCATATGATATTCTCCTTGCGCTAGCGGTTCCCCTCGTCGATGTGTTCGCCCAGTTAATTGTCGTTGGCGGGTATAAACGTCCCACAACTCACCCAATTTATCGGCACGTTGATCACTCATTGATAATTATCTCCGTTAATTGTTTTGCGTCACTAATCAGATAATTAGGTCGAGATTTTTCTAAAATCGCCTGGTCATGTGATCCCCACGTAACTGCAATTGTATCAATTCCAGCCGCATTACCAGCGTCAATATCAAAAGTTGCATCACCTATCATCACAGCTTGCCTGTAATCAATATTGTGCTCCCTCATAGCTTGTAATAAACCACCCGGTAGTGGCTTAAATGCAACGACACGATCCGAACCATAAATGTCGCTAAAATATTGGTTAATGTCCAGAATCGCTAGATTACGTTGCGCTACGGCAGACTTTTTGCTGGTCATAATAAACAACTCAACACCAGCAGTTTGGAGTTGTGCTAATGCCGATGCAATTCCTGGAAATGCTGTTATAGTGTCTTCAGATTCGCCATTTTGATAGGCAGCACGAAAATACGTATATAATATCTGCAATTCTGACGAATTTAAATCTTTTGCACCTAATTTTGAAAATGATGTTTCAATTGGAACGCCTTGATAATGGACAATATCTTGCGCGTCGGGTACAGGTAAATTAGCTTGTTTAAAGGCCTGTTGTGTTGCCAATACAGATAATTTTTCGGTATTTGCTAAAGTACCGTCAAAGTCAAAGAATGCTGCTTTTTTCATTTGATAACCTCTTCTATTTCATTGAAAAACTGACCCACCTCACTGACACTGTGGGCATGAGAACTATAAATCACTTCAATCCCCATATCAAAAGCTGAAGCAGCTACTTCCAGCGCTGGATAAGTATCTCCATAACCCACATCATTGAAGCCAGCAGCATTAATTTCCAACTGGTAGCCACGCGTCATCATCATTTGAAATATATCACCTATCTGCTTGTAAATATTGTCATCAAAATCAGGCAGATTCAATGTCTTTTGGAAACGCTTAATAATCCCAAAATCACCAATTCGAATGGGTTTGTTGACACCAAGGATTGCTTCAATACTCTGAGCCATCAATGCAAAATAACGTTGATAGAACTCTTGAGGTGTTGTTAGCGTTGTTGCAAAATATTTTTTAATGATATCAATATCATCAATACGCCGTAATATACCCATATCATCTGGTATAAAATGCACTGACAAAATTACCTCATCAACCCAATCTATTTGCGAACGCAAGAACTGACGCATCTGGTTTTCATAAGGCGAAAAATAATTGATCTCAAAAGCACGTTTAATAACGATTTGGTTCTGATACTGATCAACTACTCGATCCACTTCTAATTTGTAAGTTGACAAATCATCTGACGTGAGACCTGGATGTGGTTGGATTACATTTGCTTCATCTGGTAAAGGCGCCATTTCAGCGATGGTATATTCTTTAAATCCGAGTGAAATTGCACGTTCGATTAAATCGTCTAAGCTATCTTGGCTTTCATAATCTAAATTAGGAACGTGTGTCAAGCCGTCTTTTTTTAACATGATTTTTCACCTTAATTTTACTCAATACAACCATTCTACATATTTACAAACAAAAAAGCGAACCAGAATTAACTGATTCGCTTATTCTTTCACCAATGGCAAAGTCGCACTTTGTCTTACTTAAGTGCTGACCACTTCCAGTCAGTGAATTCTGCAATATCGCGTCCTTCATTACGAGTGACTTCGAAGTGCTTTGCCAATGTGTCATCCATCTTAGCGATAAATGTATCAGCGGCTGCTTGATCAATCTTACCATTTGCTGACAAGATTTCTGCTGCTTCCTTAGCTTGGTGGAAACGATCCAAGTGTGAGTACACACGCATGTCGTATGTCGTTGTGATGTCACCATCTTCACGATAACCATGAACGTATACATCACCTTCAAACTTACGTTCGAAGAAGAATGATTCAATCAAATCTTCATACGCGTGGAAGCCAAAGATAACTGGTGTTTCTGGTTGGAAGAACTTGTTAAATTCTTCGTCTGACAACTCACGTTCGTCGTTCATGTTAGGTTCTGACTTCTTCTGCAAACGTAGCAATTCAACAACGTTGACATAGCGGAACTTAACTTCTGGGAACGCTTGGTTGATTAACCACAAAGCGGCCAAAGTTTCGATTGTTGGTTCTGTACCAGCAGATGCAAATGTAATATCAACATCACCTGATGGAGCAGTAGATGCCCAATCAATAATCTTCAAACCTTCGTTAGCCAATACATCAGCTTCGTCAGCTGTAAACCATTGTTGACGTGGTTGCTTTGAAGCAATCAACAAGTTAACCTTATGACGTTCTGAGAAGGCACGTGCTTGAACAGCCAACAATGTGTTACCATCGGCTGGCAAGTATTCACGAATGAAGTTTGACTTCTTTTCAGCCAAGTGAGTCAATAGACCTGGATCTTGGTGAGTGTAACCATTGTGATCTTGTTGGAACGCAGTTGACGTTGCAATCAAGTTCAATGATGGGTAATCATTACGCCATGCTTGTTCTGAAGCGTGACGCAACCACTTGAAGTGTTGTGTAATCATTGTGTCGACAACACGTAAGAATGACTCGTATGAAGCAAAGATACCAACACGGCCAGTCAATGTGTAGCCTTCCAACCAACCTTCTGCTTGGTGTTCTGACAATTGCGCATCTAAGATACGTCCTTCAGGACCTTCATATTGATCATTTGGTTCTTTAACTTCTTCCATCCATTGACGGTTAGTTGTGTTAAAGAGGCTCCACAAACGGTTTGACATTGTTTCGTCAGGACCAAAGACACGGAATGATGTTGGGTTCAACTTCATAACTTCTTCCAAATAGTTTGAAAGTGTTGTCATGTCCATGTTTTGTGTTTGCTTTGGCAATTCTGTACCACGATTATCATCTGTGATATCGTTGGTAAATTGACGCCAATCAGGCAAAGTCAAGTCTTGCGCCTTTTCGCCACGACGACGACCGCCGTTGGCAATTGGGTTAGCTGACATACGCTTGTCACCCTTAGGTGCAATTGCTTTCAATTCATCTTTCAATGAACCGTCTGCGTTGAACAATTCTTCTGGCTTGTATGAGTTCATCCACTCTTCGAATTGTGTCAAAGTTTCAAGCTTGTTTTGTGCCAAAGGCAATGGCACTTGGTGAGCTCGGAATGAGTTTTCGATTGGATCACCATTCTCATCATGTGTTGGACCACCCCAACCCTTTGGCAAACGAGCAATGATAACTGGCCATGCAGGAATTGTACCGTCTTGGTACTTGCCATTTTCACGCGCATCCTTTTGGATAGCTTGGATATCTTCAATTGCTTGATCCAAGACCTTGGCTGCTAATTCGTGATAAGCAGTGTAGTCATGAATGTCATCGTTTTCGATAAAGCGTGGTGAATAACCCAAACCTTCAAAAAACTTTGTGATTTCTTCATCAGACATACGTGAGAAAATTGTTGGGTTAGAAATCTTAAAGCCGTTCAAATCCAAAATAGGCAATACAGCACCATCGTTCTTGGCGTTCAAAAACTTTGTTGAGTGCCATGATGTCATTGATGGACCTGTTTCAGCTTCACCATCACCAACAACTGCAAAAGCAATTTGGTCTGGGTTGTCCAAAACAGCACCAAAGGCGTGTGATAATGAATAACCTAATTCACCACCTTCATGCAATGAACCTGGTGTTTGAGCTGTCATGTGCGATCCGATTCCACCTGGGAATGAGAAGCGCTTGAACAAACGGCTCATACCTGCCAAATCTTGTGTGATTTCTGGGTAATCTTCTGTATATTCGCCATCCAAATAAGCGTTTGTGACCATAACTTGACCACCGTGACCTGGACCACCGATATAGAACATGTTCAAATCATACTTGTTGATCAAGCGGTTTGCATGGGCATACAAGAATGTTTGACCTGAAATAGTTCCCCAGTGACCGATTGGCTTTACTTTAACGTCTTCGGCTTGGATTGGTGTGTTTGTTACTGAGAACAATGGGTTGCTCTTCAAGAAGATCATCCCTGCTGACAAGTAGTTGGTTGCACGCCACCACTTATCAACGAGTTCTAAGTACTCTTTTGAATCGAAATCTGCCATGAGATTAAGTACTCCTTATTTTTTGAGAGAATCGTAAACCACGAATCTACTTCCGCTATTTACTCTTACAGTATAACTGATTTTAGTAGTGAGTTCAAGAAGAAAGATTAGATTGGTTCAGGTCTATTGTTATTTTGGTTGGCGCACATACATTTTTGGTACGGTCCAATTGATTGAAATGCCATAAAAAAACTGCTAATCGCAGTATTTCATTCTGAGTCAAGGCTGACAAAGGCATTATAACGAAGATATTTATAGTGCAAACGCATTGTTGAAAATTCTAATGGCGTGCCGTCATCCATGAAAAAAATGCCTTCCATAATACCAACTGGTTCTTTTTCAGTGAGTTTTAACAGCTTTTGATCTTCTTTATTTGATGGTTCAGCCATAATTGTCATAAAGGACTTTGTGACCGAGCGATGTTTATTTTTTTCAATATATTCATACACTGAACCTGAAACAATATCACGATTTAAACCGGGTAAAACACTAATTGGCACATAGCCACGCTCAATCATAAATGGCACACCTTCTAAGCGACGCAATCGTTTTATTTCATAAACAAAATCACCCTCATTTAAGAAAAGCGCTTGCTGTTGTTCTGGTGTTGCCGGAATGACTTTGAAATCTATTAATTCGATTGCCGGTGCTTTGCCGTCGACACGAAAAGAATCAGAGACACCAAGATTTGATCCTTCATGCTGAAAAATAGCGTGGTTCTTCAAATATAATGGATTGACAAAGGTACCACTACCTCGTTTTTTGAAAATAACCCCTTGTTGAACAAGCACATTGAGTGCTCTTTTGATTGACGAACGGGAAACATTGTACTGTTCAGCTAGTGATCGCTCATCTGGTAATTTCAAATTAGCAAATTCGCCTTGATAAATTTTTTGTTTTAAGTCCGCTTGCACGGTCACATATATAGGTTCTGACATAATGTTAATAAGTATATCACATATTGGTCTGACCAGTCATTTCATTGGTTGTTCCAATTGTGGTAAAATATGAGCATGAGTAAAAAGAAAATGAAAAAAACATTGCCTGAACAGGTAATGGAGAAGCATAACATTCCATATGAAGCACTGTCTCTCAACATTCTTGACAAATCAGAAGCCGAACGTGATGCTATTTTGGAAACGTTTCACGTGAAACATGATGATATCTACAAGACGTTAGCCGCAGAAGGTGACAAAACTGGTCCAATTGTTGCTGTTCTCCCTATTACATCACATTTATCGTTAAAAAAATTAGCCGCTGCTTCCGGTAATAAAAAAGTTAGCATGTTGCCACTAAAAGTATTACAAAAAACAACCGGCTACATTCACGGCGCCAATAATCCTGTCGGTATTTGGCAAAACAAGCACTTTCCAATTTTCTTCGAACAAACTGCTCAAAAAGCACCATATATTTTGGTCAGTGGTGGTGAGTTAGGTCGCTCTGACAAAATTAATCCCGTAGATGTTGCATCGCTGGTTGGTGCCTCATTCGTAGATTTACTAGAAAATGACTGATTGGCTAAACACGGTGGGTGAGCAGCTACTTTTTTTCTTTATCCTGCCAATTACTGTTGTTTATTTAGTAGGCAGTCTCTCATCTTACTTAACGGATCAACTCAATCGGTGGCTAGGTTATGCCCTCACAGCTATTTTAAGTTTTTTTGGCGTCGTCATACACGAATTAAGCCACTTGACTGTCGCCTTGATTTTTCGACATCACATTGTCAGCTTTTGTCTCTGGCAAATCAGTGATGATGGCATATTAGGCTATGTTAATCGCGAATATAATCCCAAAAGCTACTATCAACGACTGGGTAATTTTTTTATTAGTTTAGCACCAATTCTCGGAATATGCCTAACTATTTGGTTCTTGTTATCTTTTGGCTGGGTTACTGGTTGGCACATTAGAAACATCATTATTATCTTCATTTTAGTCAGTCTGTTGTTAGGATTCCATCTTTCTCAGGCTGATTGGCAAAATTTTTGGCGAGGAACACCTTTCTATTTGGCTCTCATCCTTATCATTTCGACCGTTAAATATATATTTTTCCAATAAAAAAGCGCAGATGCGCTTTTTTTACCAACCAGAACTCATGTCTGGAACGCCAGCATTCATATCATCACGATACAATGGTGCCATGGCATTAAATTTGAAAGTTGGCTTATTAAACATCAATGTTGCAGTTCCTCGTGCACCAGCACGATTCTTTTCAAAAATTACTTCAATTGGTACTGCTTCTTGTTCTTCACGTGGATCCCCTTCGCCATCTTCACCGTCATCACGAGAATAATCATCACGATACAGAAAAGCAACAATATCAGCATCTTGTTCGATAGAACCTGAATCACGCAAGTCAGAAAGAATTGGACGTTTATCTGTACGTTGTTCCACGCCACGGCTCAACTGGGCAAGTGCTATGATGGGTGTGCTTAATTCTTTTGCTAATTTTTTAATCGATCTTGATACTTCAGAAACTGCTTGTTGACGGCTTTCGGTGTTATTTGACTCAATCAAGCCTAAATAATCAATGACAACAAGTCCGATTGGGTGTGGATTTTGCACACGTTCTTCCGGTGACATTTCATTCAACAAATCACGTTCAAGTTGATGCAATTTTGCACTAATTTGATTGATTTTAATACCTGCGGTATCGTCCATGTAGATTTGCATTTGTGCCAAAGATTGCATCGCCAATGTGAGTGCTTGCCAATCTTCTTGCGTCATTTGTCCCGTTGTCAAATGGTTAGAATCAATAGATCCTTCACCAGCTAATAACCGACCAACAATGTCTGTCGCACTCATTTCCATTTCAAAAATAACGACAGGTACTTGTTCATTTTTTGCCACATTACGCGCAATATTAAGTACAAACGCTGTTTTACCAACTGCTGGACGAGCACCAAAAACAATCATTTGATCATTACGAAAACCGTGTGTTATTTTATCCATTTCTGGAAATCCTGTGGATAAACCAACAACATCACTGTCATTTTTCACAGCCTCATCTAGATTAGCCTGATATTCGCGGATAACATCTTTAATTTTTCGAAAATCCTCACTACCTCTATTTTCGGCAATGGTATCGATACTACGCGATAATTGGTCTAGTAGATCTTCACTTGGTTCTGCTGCATCATAAGCTAACGACATGCTACGTGTTAACGTATCAATCATTTTGCGTAAAATTGCTTTCTCTCGGACGATATTAGCATAATGTTTTAAGTTGGCTGCAGAAGCCGTCGATTCAGATATTTCTGCCAAATAGGGCATGCCACCAACATTATCAAGTTGCTGCATGCTGTTCAATTTGTCCTGCAATGTCAACATATCAATGGGACGGTTATCCTCAATCAAGGATTGCATTGCCTTAAAAATGGTTTGGTTGGCTTGTCGATAGAAATCGTCCGGTGCCAAAATTGCACTTGCCTCAATCATGGCGTTCTCTGATTTGACATCAAAAAAGATGGCGCCAAGCACTGCTCGTTCAGCGTCAATATCTTGTGGCACCTGCCGATATTCATTTGATACCGGATTATCCATCTTAACCCTCGCTTACATGCACACGCAAGTTAGCTGTCACTTGACGATGAAGCTTAACAGGGACATTCGTATAGCCCAAAGCATGAATTGGTTGGTTGAGTACCATCTTACGTTTGTCAATCTTAATTTGATATTGCTTTTCCAGTCCGGCAGCAATTTGTTTGGTGGATATTGCACCAAATAAACGCCCATCAGCGCCTGACTTACCAGTCAATTCAACAACTGTTTTCTCGTCCTCAAAGAACTGAGCCAACTTTTGTGCTTCTGCTAACTCTTCCGCAGAGGCTTTTTCTTCTGCCTTTTGGCGGCCCTTAACTGCACCTAAATTCTTGCCCGTCGCCGGCTCAGCTTTTTTATTTTTTATCAAAAAATTATTGGCATAACCATCAGGAACATCCTTGACTTCACCTTTTTTACCGCGACCTTTAACATCTTCTAAAAATACAACTTTCATTTTTAAAACCTCATTCTTCTTTTTGTTCAGTCAATACGTCTAACAATTGTTGTTTCACTTCATCAGTCGTGACATCAGCAATTTGTGTGGCAGCATTAGATAAATGGCCACCACCACCGAGGGCCTCCATCACACGTTGAACATTACGCTCACCAGTTGAACGTGCGGAAATTCCAACACGACCATCTTGACGCTTAGTAATCACAAATGAAGCATCAACGCCGCTGATTTGCAACAGTTCGTCGGCTGCTTGAGCCGTAATTAGCCCCGAATAATTATTCTGGTTTTCACCGGTCACAATCGCATTACCATCCTGAATCTCTGCTAAGTTAATCAAGTGGGTTCGTGCTTTGAAATCCGTAAACTTTTCTTTCATAAACGACTGAATTAGATTACTATCCGCACCATTGGCACGCAAATAACTTGCTGCATCAAAAGTACGTGAACCGGTACGTAAAGTAAAGTTTTTTGTGTCAATCTGGATACCACCAAGCATTGCTGTGGCTTCAATTTTTGTAATTGGCGCATTTGACTGATCTTGGTACTGCAACAATTCAACCACTAACTCCGAAGTTGATGATGCGTATGGTTCAATATAAGACATTAACGGTTTATCTTTTAACCCTTGCTCAGCCAGACGGTGATGGTCAATAACAACGACACGATTTCCTAGTCGTGCCAATAATTGTGATGCACCCGATATATTAGTGTTAGCGTGATCAACCAAAACGAGTAACGTATTATCGCGTACTAATTTAAGCGCGCGCGTTTCATCAATAATGGAATCATTAATATTTGATCCGGGTGCTACAAAGTCAGCAGGACTTTTTCTAAGTTCGGCCAGTAATAATTTGATATCACTGTATACTTGCTTTTCATCTATCACGAGAAACGCCGGTTTGTTTTTGGTTTGGGCTAGTCGCCATACGCCTAATCCAGCACCGACTGAATCAAGATCTGGCATCGCATGACCCGCAATCATAATGTTATCAGCCTGTTCAATTAACTCAGATATGGTCTGCGAAACCATGCGCGCACGAACGCGAGTCCGCTTTTCCATAGGGTTGGTAGCACCACCATAAAAACGTGCTGCCGAATCCTCAGCCTTAACGACGACTTGATCGCCACCACGCCCCAACGCCAAGTCAAGATTAGTTTGCGCTAGTTTTGCCAGCTGATTAATATCTGGCGTGCCATAGGCAATACCAATTGATAAAGTGACCGGTAAGTTTTGTTGGGCTGTTGCTTCACGAATCGCCTTCAAAACACTGAACTTGTCAGCTTCCGCCTCTTCCAAGGCAGATTGATAACCAAACATCACGTAATGCACTGTGTTTAAGCGACGAATATAGATTTGATGATCTGCTGCCCAATCGGATAATGAGCGCGTGACAAATGTGCGTAACGTTGAGGTCTCTGATTCACTCATCCCCTCAGTTACTTCCTCATAATTATCCACCGATACCAAACCGCTGAACAATTGATGATCCTCATATTGTTTAGCAATGGCAGCATATTCACTGATGTCCATTAAATAAATAACCCGTAAATTTTGTTGAACAAATAATGAAAACTGTCGCTCTTGCCAAGTAATGGTGTTCGTGTCAGACGAATCAGCATAATTGTTAATTTCCTGCGCAAGCGTACTATCAAGTTCTGATAATTCCAAACCTAGCACATCTCTTTTGTCCAAATAAGACTGCATATAGGGGTTAATCCAGTCAATTTTTTGGTCTTGGTTCAGTAATATAATACCAATTGGCATACGAATCAAAGCTTCTTGTTCACTACGGGCAATACGATAACCTAATCCTGATAAGTATTCTTGCGCGTTTTCGCTAACCTCTTTGAACGCTTGCCCACTGAAGACAAGTCCAATCACAACTACCACCAACCAAATTAAACCAAATATCCAGTTAATGATTACCGCAAAAACAACACTCATCACACTCGCCACTAATAGCAGCAAGGCAACCGTGCCTAATTTTGTATTCTGGAAAAAAATAGGTAAATTTTTAAAATTAAAAAATCGTTTCACGCGTTACTCCTCGTAACTTTCATATCTACTATTTTACCACAGGGTGGCCTGTGGTTAAAATGAGATAATCTCGTCAAAAATACAACAAAAAAAAGCCCAAGAATCACTTCTTGGGTTTTAAGCTGAATTAGTCTTCCGTAACGAAAGGCAACAAAGCCATGATACGAGCACGCTTGATAGCAGTTGTTACCTTGCGTTGGTTCTTGGCAGAAGTACCAGTTACACGACGTGGCAAAATCTTACCACGTTCTGAAATGAAACGCTCCAACAATTCAGTGTTCTTGTAGTCGACGTATTCGATGTGATTAGCAGCGATAAAATCAACCTTACGACGACGACGTGGGCCGCCTTGTGGACGACGTGAACGTTGTGGACGTTCAGAGTTTTGTGGACGTGAGTTTTGTTCTGACATAATAAAGCTCCTTTCTTAGTGTTTAATTTAATTTAAAATGGTAAATCATCATCTGATATATCAATTTCAGTGTTGCCACTAGCCGCAAATGGGTTAGGTGCATCTTTTTCAGCGGCTGCTGACTTGTTAGCTGAACCTTGGTTCGCACTAGCAAAAGGATCAACACCACTAAACGAATTATCATTACCGCCAAATGAATGATCATTTGAACCATTATTATAGCCACCCGCATTGCTATTTGAAGAGCCGTTTTGTGCACGACGCTTTTCACTTTCAGCACGGGATTCTAGTAATGAGAAATTATCCGCAACAACTTCGGTCACGTAAACACGTTGACCTGCATTGTTTTCATAATTTCTTGTTTGCAAACGACCTTCAATCGCAACAAGTGCGCCTTTTCCAGTGAAGTTAGCAAAATTTTCAGCTGCTTTACGCCAAATAACTGCGTTAATAAAGTCAGCTTCGCGTTCACCACTTGCGTTAGTGAACTGACGGTTAACCGCCAAGCTAAACGTGCCGACAGCTACACCCGATTGGGTATAACGTAATTCCACATCGCGGGTCAATCGCCCAATCAATACTACTCGATTAATCATTTAAAAGCTCCTTTCCCAGTGGAAATTCAGATTACTCTGCGTCGCGCTTAACAATCATGTGACGTAAGATATCTTGTGAGATCTTAGCCAAACGATCAAATTCATTAGTAGCAGCATCGCCTTCAGCTGTAAAGTTGATAATGTGGTAAGTACCTTCACGGTAACCAGCAATTTCGTAAGCAAAGCGGCGTGTTGCCCAATCTGCTGACTTTTGAATTGTTGCACCGTTGTTTGTCAAAATGCCGTCAAAACGCTCAACAAGCGTCTTTTTTGCATCCGCATCCAAGTCAGGGCGAACAATATAAGTCAATTCGTATGATGTAGCCATTGTATTTCCTCCTTTTGGTCTCTGGCAGCCTTAGCTGCAAGGAGTGCACGCATAATTTTATGCATTCACAGGTATTAATGATACTACATATCGCCTATTATTATCAAGTGTTTCGCAAAATTATTTCCACAGGTAACTTATTTTACGTTTTGTACTCAATTTTTACTCATACCTCAATTTCATCGAGAAATTTCATATAACGCATGGGCAAAAATCGCTTGAGTCTTGGGAATATTGTCAATCAGAACATACTCATTAGGTTGATGACTAGTGACAGGAACATCGGGAAATTGACCACCAAAAGCGACACCGCGCTTGAGCAAACGTGCATAAGAACCGCCATTAGAAATTTTGTATTGTTTGGCTGTGTGTGTATGTTCGGCGTAAACATTTTCTAGTGTTGTCACAATTGGATCGTTCAAATCGACCATGTGTGGTTGATTACCAAAAGACTCTTGCTTAAATGTTTTGCCGATCAAATCACCCATGTGTCGCTGCACCTGTGTTAAAATTGCCGTCTCAGTAATACCCATCGGATATCTGAAATTGATCCTGATTTCTGATTCAGCGTTTTCATTAAACGTCATCTGCCCAATGTTTAATGTCAAATCACCCATAATGTCATCGTGATACACTAGCCCCAACTTCTCACCAAAGACATTTTGGTGGTTAGCAATCCCTAAAAATTCCAGAAATGCGTGGGCTTGCTGGTTGAAACCATAATTAACCAAAAAATGGGCCAAGTACGTACCAGCATTCAATCCAGTTTCTGGATAAGCGCCATGCGCTGATTTTCCGTATAACGTTAGTAAGATATGCCCATCATCATATTGACCAACACCAGAAATTATTGGGGTGTCATTCAAATAACGTTCGTAGGCGCCCAAAAAACCATTGATATCAACATGACTTGGTAGCTCGATATCAGCTGTTGCCATGCCTGGTACGACATTATCACGTTCACCAGCATGAAAGTGATGCAATTGCCATGCGCTAGTGGTGACACCTTGAAATTTGATCGCCAAAGTCAGCACACCCTTTTCACCTGGTACGACTGGAAACGCCCCGTCGGGTGAAAATCCTAATGTCGGCTCCCCCACTTCCGTTAAGTAAGCCTGCATGTCACGCCAATCTGACTCTTCATCACTACCGAAAATCAATCTAATCTTTCGTTTTGGTTGAAATCCCATATCTTTGAGCTGTTTGACTGCATAATAGGCAGCTAATAGGTCGGCTTTCATATCGTGAGAACCACGCCCGTACAATCGATTGCCCTCAATTTTGGGACTAAATGGCAATGTTACCGTCCACGCATCCCCTGCGGGTACAACATCAACATGCGACAATACCCCAACAGTTTCCGACGCGTCTTCCGGACCATAGTCAACAACAACAATCATGTTATCAGCTACTCGATTGAATTTGAACCCGTCACGCTGCGCTATATCACTAATAAATTTAAGTGCCATATCAATGCCTGTGCCAAACGGGCGTTGGATATTAGCTGTTGTTGGATCAAGCACTGATGGAATAGCCAAAAATTGAAGCAAATCAGCCATTAAAGCTGGTTGATATTGTTGGGCATTTTCTTGCCACTGTGATGAAGTTAATTGAATGGATTCCACAAGCGCCCCCCATTTTGAAATACTAACAAAATACCAATCGCGACGATGATTAATGTACCAATTATCATGCCAAAGTCACGACCAGAAAATTTTTGATCTTGGTACCATGTACGTTTATTATAGCGACCAAAGCGTCGCAATTCCATTGCCTGACTAATTGTATCAATGCGATCTAAACTAGAAAAAACTAACGGCAAAATAATTTGCACGGCACCTTTCATACGTTTTGTTAAGGATGCTTTTTTAGAAATTTCATAGCCACGCGCCTGTTGCGCCAAACTAATTGTGTGGTAATCGCTTTGAACATCTGGGATATAGCGAAGCGTCAGGGCAACTGCATAAGACACTTTGTACGGCACCCCAATTTTGTTTAAGCCAGAGGCAAACTCACTTGGATTAGTCGTAAATAACAATACAATTGATAATGGAAATGAAAAAACATACTTTAATAGTAGATTTAATTCATAAAACAACTGCTCTTGTGTGATTGTCCAATAACCACTACCAAATAACACGTGTTTTGAACCATACAATTCTGCACCGTATTGTGGCGCTAAAACTGTAATCATAATTAAATTAAGGACCCCAATAAAAATCACTAATTTCAACAATAAGGCATATTCGCGATATTGAATGTGCGAAATTTTAATCAGTATAAAAGATAAAATAACCAGTGCCACCAGAAAACGCGTATCATAAGAAACCATACCAACTGTTGTCAACGCCAAAAAGCCAACTAGCTTAGCTGTGCCAGTTGTTTGGTTCATCCATGTGTCACGCGCTTTATATCCAAATAACGAATTGTTCATATTACTTCCTTATCGCAGCATTGAGTTTTTCCGGTTGCTTAATCGCCAAACGTTTCGCCAAACGATAGACACTCGTTGTCCGCAAGCTTGCTGCTGTGACCAGTTCTTCGTCAGCCAATAATTCAGCCGGTGTCGTATCTGCCAGTAACTGGCCGTCAACAATGACCAACACACGCTGGACAAAATTTGCCAGCAAATGCATGTCATGCGTGATGATAATTATTGTAGTCTGCTGTTGGGTGTTGATTTTCTGCAAGAAAGTCAATAATTGAACCGTATGCGTCGCATCTTGACCAGCTGTTGGTTCGTCCAAAATTAAAATTTCTGGTTGTAAGACCAAGACAGCAGCAATCGTCAATCGCTTCTTCTGACCAAAACTAAGTGCGGAAATTGGCCAGTGGCGCATGCCATCTAAATCAACTAACTTGAGCATATCACGCACACGTTTTTCAATGGTGTCAGTATCCACTTGGCGTAATATCAAACCACTGGCGACTTCATCATAAACTGTTGATTTCGTAATCATGTGGTTGGGATTTTGCAACACGTAGCCAATGTGGTCGGCGCGTTCTTTAATTGATTGTCTTAAGACAGACTCGCCATGCAATAAAACATCACCACTACTTGGTTGTAAAAATCCTGTTAGTAAATGTGATAACGTCGTTTTACCAGAACCATTTTTACCGACAATGCCGAGAATTTCACCGGTGTGGATTGTCGTTGACAACGCGTTGAACAATTGTTGTCCCGCACTGTAACCAAATGAAACATTTTGGATGATGAGTTGCGGATCGGCAAGTTTAGCTGGTATTACAGATTGACCAATAGCTGCGATTTGGTCGCGATATGGCGTCACATCAATTTGATTCAAATCAGACACATGTGGCAAATTGGTAATCGCCACACCAGCTTGGCGCAATAATTGCACATAAAGCGGCTCATCTAGCCCATTATCCAGTAATACGCCAGCTTGTACGATCTCGTCTGGTGTGCCATTCGCAACAATTTTACCGTCAGACATTACAATCACACGGTCAATATCTGCCCCCAACACTTCTTCAATGCGATGCTCAATAATGACTACCGTCAAATCACGTTCAGCCTGCAATTCAGCAATCATTTTCATAGCAGCATGTCCAGCAGCTGGGTCCAAACTCGCCAAAGGTTCGTCAAATAGTAACAACTTCCCGTCGTCAATTAACACACCAGCCATTGCAGTGCGTTGCTTTTGCCCACCTGATAAATCTTGTGGTGCCAAATTCAGGCGCTCACCTAAACCAAAACGTTGCGCCCACTTTGCAACTTTTTGTTTGATACTGTTCACCGGTTGTGTATCATTTTCCAATGCAAAAGCGATATCTTCAGCCACAGTCATGCCAACAAACTGCGCATCTGCATCCTGTAATACAGTTCCAGCTTGTAACGAAAGTTCAAATAGGGATTGATCCAAAATATTTTTGCCATTTAATAATAATTGACCAGTCACATCTCCCTGATAAGCTTGAGGAATCAAGCCATTAAGCAACCGTAACAATGTGGTTTTACCAGAGCCTGAGGCACCAGCAATCAAAACCTTTTCACCCGGATAAATCTGAAAACTCACGTCATGTAAGGTTGGTTCGGCTTGTGCATTGTATTTAAATGTGACATGTTGAAAATCAATTATCGGTTCCGGCATGATGACTCCTATGTACGCGACAATTGCCGCATGAGAACTATTCGCTACGCAACGAACTCTTTTTGGGACGTGACTTTACATAAGCCACAATTAAGATTGAGCCAATGATTGCCACTGACAAAATATTCACAATTGCTGCCACAATGCCTTGCAAAAAGACCTTGTTAGCTGGCTGCTTATAAATTAAAATATCGCCAATTGGCGCAATCACTACCCATGACACAACGTTGGCAACAATCTGCCAAACGTTGAATTGAATCAGCTTTTTAGCCGTTAAATCCCCACCTTGCAAATCTAAAAAGCGCTTGCTCAAACCAAGCAGTAGACCAAAAACGCCATCTGCCAACACCCATGACCACCAAGGCGCACCATAAGTGGCGTCAGTCAACGTATGCCCGATAATCCCTACTAAAAAGCCAACTACTGGTCCAAATAACCCAGCAATCAAAGCCAACCAACCTTCAGCCACGTTAACATTGGTGTTAGGAACACCTGTTGGAATCGCAATATACTTCATCAAAATAAAGAAAACTGCTGCACCGATTCCAGTTGCGACTACTGCCCGTACAGATAGTCCTGATTTTTTGCGTTGTTCACTCATCGTTTTTCTCCTAATTATTCTGTCATCTATTGTGCTTCTTTGGTAAGTACGACCGCCCAATTTTGACCAGCACCAACGTGATACGTCTGCTCAAAACTACCAGTGTGGACGCCAAAAGCAACTGTATACACCGAGTCAATATAAATCAATGGTTCTCCTGGATTAACATCTGTAAAGGTATGCACATAAGGCAAGACCTCATCAAACAAAACATGATCATGATGCGTTATTTGAACACGCAAAGTATCGCCATATACCAAGTTCAGCTTCTCAAACTCACTGATAGGAATGTTTGACCATAATGATCCGAAGTTAACATCAGTAATATCAATGTTACCAACAAGTTGTGGCTGTCCGTACTGCGTTTCTTGATAACGCCCCGGTGTAATTGGCAAACGAACTAAATCATCTACTGACACACTCTGACGATAATCCTCAAATCGTGTCTGCCCACTAGCTAATTTGGCCCCATTGAAAGCATAAATATCGCGCCCATGGAACGTCGCTGATTTTTCTGATCCCGGCAACCGCTGCGTTGTTTCGTCAATCACACGGGCACTTTCAATCAAGCCGTTAGTTAGTAAATGAGACAAGGTACCATTATCTGGTGTCACAATATAATGCCCTGTTGTTGTCTTAGCAATAATCGATAACCGATTGGACCCCACGCCGGGATCAACTACCGAAACAAATACCGTACCAGCTTGCCAATAGCGAAATGTCTGGAACAGCCGAAAGGATCCTTCAAATATATTAAAAGGCGTGATCCCATGGGTTAAGTCACTAACGACAATGTTATCAGCCACGCCGTAGGCAACGCCACGCATTGAGCTTACCGCACCATCTTGCAGGCCAAAGTCAGTCTGTAAAACGAGATGTCTACTAATCATTATACTTCTTCTTTCTTTTTTTAGTCGTTAAAAATGAAAAGTCCCTGTTAATCCTAAGATTAACAGGGACGTCAAAACGTGGTACCACCCAAATTCAGCACAATGTGCACTCATCACGATAACGGCGTTCAGCCGGACACACAGCTTGCACCATGCGACATCATCCACGTTCATCTTCAATAAATTGCGTCATACCGGCTTTCACTATCCCGACTCGCTATATTGCCACGCCTCATCTACTCTTCGCTTCATTGATTTATTAACTTATCATTATTTTAAGACAAATCTTATTTATTGTCAATAATTTTGTTAGTATCGACACTTTTATAAGTAAAATAACATTATCATGTTGATTATATAGACATATATTTGTCTCAAATTATCACACTTTCTTCAAGAAATTGTCACGTGGTCTTCCACCCCCCTAGTAGAATGAGGGTCTAGGCTACTAATGGAGAAAAATCATGCGTTTGAACAAGCAATTCTACTTACCAATATTAATTACCTTATTAACCGTCACAGGTCCAGTACAGGCCGTGACAGCTGATGACGTCAAAACAGATACAAAGCTACGTCTACCAAATGACGGTCGCTCTGACTTGCAAGAATTGATTCAGCGCGTCGTTACTGGTGATACGGGTGACGGTCAGCCAACAGAGCCGGAACCTGATGAACCCGAGACACCTGAAGTAGCTCAAGCGGAACAGCCAGAAGAAACAGACCCACCAGTTGAACAACCAACGGTGGCGAAAGCGGATAGCAAACCAGCTTCGTCTGCAAAGGCACCACGAGGAATAACGACAAACACGAACGGCACTAGTACTTGGACATTTGATTCGGATACTGGTTTGTTGGTTTTTGGGGCGGGGCAATTAGCACAGAGAATTGATCAGAATTTGGTAGCCGCTGATTTGGTGGCCACTCAAGTCAAGAAAATTCAATTTGAAGCTAATGTCACAGTAGACCCCAATGTGACTTATTTATTCGCTAATCTAGGGCAACTCAGTGAATTTATTGATTTACAAAATTTTGATACGAGTAATGTCACTTCAATGGCTTATTGGTTTTACAATAGTAAAGGCCTGACTAATCCTGATTTTAGTTTGTTGAATACCAGTAATGTGACGAATATGTCTTATATGTTTTATGGTACTCTCGCGACCAGTTTAGACTTGAGTGCGTGGAACGTCGATAAAGTAACAACGTTTGCCTATATGTTTTCTGGCGCGACGGCTTTGACCACTTTGAATTTATCAAGTTGGGGTGCGCATCGAACAGCAACAAATGTCAATATGAGTTATATGCTTGATGCCACGAGTGCTTTAACTAACTTAGTTTTGACAAACTTCAAAACAACGAATGTCATCAATATGTCTGTGATGTTTCGTTCGACTGGTTTGACTAATTTAGATTTAAGTGATTGGGACGTCACTAAAGTAACAAATTTTAGTAATATGTTTACGGGTGTAATGTCCAAGTTGGAAACACTTAATCTATCTGGCTGGGGACTCAATAGGACAGCAACAGACGTCAATATGAGTTACATGTTTTCCAACAATGGTGGTTTGACAAACTTAAATCTAACTAATTTTAAAACTACCAATGTCACTACTATGGCTTATATGTTTCAACTCTCAGCCCTGACTAGCTTAGACCTTAGTGATTGGGATGTTACAAAAGTTACATCATTTAATTACATGTTTCAAAGTGCTACCAAATTAACGACGCTACATTTATCAAATTGGGGTGTTAATCGAACAGCAAGAAATGTCAGTATGGACTATATGTTTGACGCTACTAGTGCTCTCACAAGTTTAACACTCGCAAATTTTAAAACCACTAACGTCATTAGTATGAACTATATGTTTCGTGGTATCGTCTTAACCAACTTGGCACTTAGTGATTGGGACGTCACACAGGTCACAATGTTTTCTCATATGTTTACGAATGCATCAAAGTTAACAGACTTGGATCTATCAAATTGGGGTGCTAATCGTACCGCATCGACTGTTGGCATGTCTTACATGTTTTCTGGTACATCTGCCTTGACCAACTTAACACTAACGAATTTTCAAACAACCAATGTCACTAATATGTCATACATGTTCCAATATACTGGCTTAACTGAATTGGATTTACACACTTGGAACGTCGCCAAAGTCACAACGTTTGCTAACATGTTCCAAAAGGCAAAGATCACGGCTTTGAACTTATCAAGTTGGCGAAATAATGATTCATCTGTCACTACAAGTATGGCCTACATGTTTGATGGTACCAGTACGTTAACCACTTTAAACCTAAGCAATTTTAAGACTGCTAGCGTCACTAATATGTCTTACACATTTCGAGCAACTGGATTAACTGAATTAGATTTAAGCAACTGGGATGTCAATAAAGTTACATCTTTTACTTATATGTTTTATGGGGCAGATAAATTAATAACTTTAGATGTATCTAATTGGGGTGATAATCGATCAGCTGCTTCGGTTGTAATGGATTATATGTTTGCCTACACCAGTGCGTTAACCAGTTTAAACCTGACCAACTTTAAAACTGATAATGTGACGACCATGGCTTATATGTTTAGTGCAACTGCTTTGACGACGCTTGATCTTCACAGTTGGAATGTTGATACAGTGCTGACGTTTCAAGGAATGTTCCTAAGTGCCAAATTTACCACCTTGGATCTATCTAATTGGGGTGAGAACCGTAGTGCTAATAACGTTATTATGAGCAGTATGTTTCAAAACACGCCCAATCTTAAAAACTTGACGTTGACAAACTTCAAAACAACCAACGTTATCAATATGACGCAAATGTTTTATGTCACCAGCTTAGAAAAACTTGATTTACACAATTGGGACGTCAATCAAGTCACGTCGTTTCAGGTTATGTTTTATGATGCTTCACAACTAACTGATTTGGACTTGTCAGGCTGGGGATCCGAAAGAAGTGCAACCGATGTCAAAATGAACGGCATGTTCAATAGGACTTCTAAACTAAATAATCTGACTTTAGTAGATTTTAAAACAACTAACGTCATTGATATGGCAGAAATGTTTTCAAACACTCACTTAACGGATCTGAATATCAATAAATGGGACGTCAGCCAAGTCACTACGTTTAGGCACATGTTTTATAATGCTGGTCAATTGACAAATCTGAATCTTTCAGGTTGGGGACAGGAGAGAAATGCTACAAATGTATCCATGGAAAGTATGTTTCAAAATACTGCAAGTTTAAAATCAGTAAATTTTGCTAATTTTAATACAAGCAATGTGTCAACTATGAAAAACATGTTTGCATACAGTGGTGTAGTAACTTTGGATTTAAGTAGTTGGCAAACAAACTCATTGCAATCTTGTGAAACGATGTTTAGTAACACTAACCACCTTTGGAAAATAACACTGGGTAAAAATACTATGTTCCTCGCTGACCCTTCATTCCGCGTAGCACCAGCCACCAAAACTATTTTTAGTGATAACGGACAAAACTACAAAACAACTGCCGCAAGCTGGCAGGAAGTGGGATCCGGAACTGTTCACAATCCTAAGGGGACACTTGTATCAACTACTGATATGTGGAATAGTGAAGCCACTCGTCCTGTCACCTACGTCTGGGCGCAAGCACCGACAATTGATGCTGCGTCAAACATTGTTTTTGGTACACTAAATGCGAGCGACTTTGGTGGCGGAAAGTTACCGATAGCAACTAATATGTCAACAGGAAAGCTTGATCTCATCAACTTAGAAGCAGCTATCACCTATGACATCACAGTTGCGCAAACTAGCGACTGGGAGGCAAATGGCACAACTGACAAGATAACGCGTCATGATCTCAAACTCATGTATGGCGATGATGAGTTATCGGATCATGCAACCACTTTTTGGCAAGGTCAATCAGAAAACAGCCAGAAAAGTGTTAGTTTGAACCACAATCCTGATAAAAGTTTCCGTCTTTCACTCAATCCAGCAACGATCATTAAGTCCTCATTATTGGATAAACAACTGCAATCAACGCTTACTTGGTCATTCAATGACACGCCATGATACAACCTTAGTGACGTTACTACCGTTTGTTTTTCTCGGTTCGTTGAGCCACTAAGGCTTTTAATTTTTTGTACGCGTTGCCTACCACAATAAGATCGCCACTTTCATCTTGAGTTGATAATTCTCTTGCCTTAAGTCAGCGAGTTCTTGTTGTTCTGGTGTGAGTGGATGAATGCGTTTGCGTCCCATAGTCGGTTGTCTGCCTTTCGGTTTAGGTTTTAACCCATTGCCGTACCTACTTAGTAACCGAATTTGCGGTAGGTGCTCAACCAATTAGCGACTGTTTGTACTAGGGAAGAGCACAAAATGACGTGACACCTCAGAATATGAGTGTCTTGAAAGATAATCATTAATGACCTGCATTTTGAATTCAGGCGTATAGGTTTTGTAGCTTGCCGAACCAATGGAACCTGTAATTTGATGCTTGTTACACCATTCGCGGATTATGTGATCACTACCGATGCCATATTTTGGGATTAATTCAGTGGAACTCTTAGCACCCGAGATCCATGTTTTAACAATCATGATTTTTAATTCATTTGAATATTTAGACATAAAAAACCAATAACTTTCTGAACAGATTTTTATTCTGTCCAAGTTATCGGGTTCACTTCAGTCGGGACGCTTTTTCTGTAATTGTCATTTGTAAATTTCTTTGTTAGAAATTTGTCTACCTCTCACACTACTCACAGCATACCTTTTCTAACTTGTGAAATTTGTCCTCCATGAGACCTTTATGAGACAGTGTTTGATTGACAAGTGACAAATAAAAAGAGCTGGTGTTCCTACGCACTAGCCCACCTCTTTACCAGATAATTTGTCTTGAATAAGGTATATTTCATTGCTACTCATAATATCCGGCATAATCTCGACATAGTCCACGAGTGGCAACAATTCATTTAGATTCTTAGAATGAATCGCTGGTCTATAACTAAATCCAATTTTCATAACTTTTCCTTTTGACTTTTAATAACTAATATAATCATTGACACCATATTTACTAATAATAAATAAATCCCAATGTTTGGTACTATAATGCTCAAAATAGCCAACACAAATAAAACAGTGTTACTATTCACTGATAAAAGTTGAATTAAACTTTTAAGGTCAAAGATAGTATTTTTCTTAAAAAATTGGCTTCTGAGATGAACACTTATGCTTAAACTAGTTGGTACAATAAAAGCTAAACAAAATGTTTGAACAATTGCACTCTGATTTATAAAGCCAATAATCATAATGAGCGATTGAACAACAAATAAAATCAAAATAATCACAGTTGGTACCTTAATTAGCCAACGCATTAATATCAAAGTTAAAACACCAGGTAGTACGAAAGCTATAACCGTTAAATGAACATACTGATGTTGTAAACTCACTGCTACAATCGGAACCCATACTGAGGTATTAGCAGTCAAAATTCCTAGTACAAAAACCGTAAATATATCCTCAATTTTGCCAATCGAAATAGTAAGTGATTTATGGCTATCAACCTTAGAAAATCTATTTACTAGAATCAAAGACACGGCAAAAACAATCATAATCAGGATAATCAAAGACGGAATAAATTGAGCGTTTAAAATACCGCCAATACCAAAACCAATTAGTGTAGCAAATGTTTTTAAGTTAGCTAATTTCATGAAGCCAATTTCAAATTGACTCTGTTGTATAATAATACTTTTTGAAATATCCAATACTAGTAAAGAGGTTGACAATGTTACTATGGCATAACTGAAACATTTTATGAATATGCTATTAGGAAAACATAAAAACAAAATCAAGCCAAACTCACCTAAATAAATATAGTCCTGTAGCTTTAGTCCAACTAACATCTTTTTTTTTCGATTTGTATCTATAAAAATAAAAATTGCTACTAAAGATTCAATTCCCAAAATCAATAATTTTAGCTGATTTGAAAAATAGGACAATATCATCATTGTAAAGGCTGAATACATAGTGCTATCTATTAAAATAAGCATGAGGTAGTAGCCAGATAATAAACGAATTTCATTTTTTTGGAAGCGACCAATTTTCATAAATCATTACTCCAAATATAATTAATATTAAACTGTTGATAAATCTGTTCGTCCGTTACTTTGCCTTTTATTTTGTATTGCGTTATTTGAGCCCCTCGCCTAATAAACAAAACAGATGTTGCATTAGAAGATGATATGATGCCATGCTTATCTGGTAATTCATGTTGTGCTGCATAGGCTAAAACACTTTGGTAATAAATCGAACCTTTCAGTACCTTTAAAGTGTCTCGAAAAAAAAACATATCATATTGTGCATTCCGTTTAAAAAAAATTTCAAATAGAGAAGCCCATTGGATATCTATTAACCCCGTTAATTCTGGTATCATATCAAGCATTGTAAATTTAAATTTGTTTTCTGTTTTCCAAACTTCCTGTGTGTAATTTTGTAACATTAAAGTGACCTCCTTGCGAGCATTAAAAAAACGAAACAATTGTTTCGAATTTTCTAGAAGTGTTCAAATTTTATTCAAAATCATAGCAAGTATCTAACTTACGCGATGACTCAACCTTCAAAACAGCAACTTCCTCAAACTTAATTTCTTGTGACATAATCAAATGCCTCCTTAATTTTTAATATTATCAGTATAATCCTAACAAAACTAAGCTAATTAAATGTTGAATATATTCAACATTACTTTTTATGATGCACTTGTATAAATTGATCTAATTGGTCTTGATGGTAAGCAGCCATTCGAACGAAACCAATTTCTCTGAGTAAAGCTATTTGTTGTTGAACAACGTGTATACCACGACTTCTTTCTCTTGAATCCATAATATACAACATTCCTAATAATAATTTTCTTTTAATAGTTAAGTAAGCTTCACCATCTGGAATATCAAACTTTAATAACACTTGATACCAGTGGTTGCCAAACTTCAAGTCATTATTGTCAATAGCCAGTACAATTCGATTTTCTAATGACTTAATGATGGCAACCTGTATTGCTTTGTCCAAATCATTGTATTTTGTCACAATGATAGACAAATAATAATCAATTATATTTATCGGCAATATATGTATGACACGGCTAAACAATTGATATTCATAACAACGCCATTCACCAACATCAAACAAGTAATTTACAATGTACTGCACATTAGCAGGGCTAACAGATGGATTTTGATTGATATTTATCAGCGATGAAATAAGTATAAAATTCACTTTATAAATTTTATTATGCGTTTGTTGCCAATGAATTTTCTGCGATAGTTGCATTTCTTTAAGAGATTCAAAATTACGACTGTGAAACAATGTCCCCACCCTGGTTAAAAACATTTCCAAATTATTTTCATTCTGCGTAATTTCCTCTGAAAATTCTGACAAAGTTAAACCAATATTATGTAAAATCTGAATCAATTTAGTTAAAGAAATGTCAGTTTGTCCATTTTCAAATTTTGAAATGAAGGATCTATCTACTGCTTTTCCAGCCGCCTCTGTAATCGTGAGCCCTCGATTCTTTCTAATTTCTTGAAAAATTTCTCCAACATATCGTTTTGTCATGTACTTATTCCCTCCGTTCATTTTAATTTTAAAAAGAACTGCTGACGCTTATTTTACTTTAAATTATCACATAAATCTCTGATGTGAACGTTAATTAGTTTAATATTTTATCTAAGTACCCAATTTTCAGAAATTAACATCATACATTTAGCAATGTGCTAATATTTTATTCAGCTGTTCGGTTTAATTAGTAACCAAGAAAATAGTCCGAATTATTTACTTATGAACAACGCTATCGCTAAAAAACCTAGATCTGCTAGGTTTTTTACAGTGTTTTAAGATTTAACGTCGTGAAAGGTGGTGAATATTCTTAACACAATTAATTAATGAAGTACAACTTTTCAACGCTGCATTATGGCAAATTTTTGTTGCCATAACGTTAATTTAGTTGCAAAAGTATTTCGACGAACGTCAATACTACACATACCTCGCCCTGACAGGTTGGGATGTTTGTGTAAAATAAAAGCTCGTCGCCTGCCAGCGATGAGCTCGAAAAAATTGGAATTCCCAAACTTATTAGTTAATGTAACTGTAGTACATCGTAATAGCCACGCTTTGCGCGACTATTAGCCTTTGTGATATAACAAAGCTTTTACGTACCTAAGATAATTATTAATTTAACCTATTACCATCAACCACCCCTCCCTAATTTGCAAACCTTTAGCACAAATAAATACTTATTGCACAAAAAGTTAACAGAGAAAAACCAGATGAGGGAGTTCATCTGGTTTAAGAGATATTCAGAGAGAATATGAAATTAATTTGGGAGAGTATGGTCATATACCTGACCACACCTATACTATAATCCTATTAGATTAAATCAAAATCAAATTGTATCAATTATTGATTGAATCTAGTCCAATTCATGCCAACAATTTTTTCAATATGAGCGTGACTTGATAGAAATTATTAACGCCAAAAAAATAAAAAAACAAATGACAATCTTTCTGATCGTCATTTGTTTTTTAGTCTCCTCAATTCACCAAAAAGACTTCAACAAAATGGCTCGGATGCAACTGAAAATATGCATCACTTAGCCTATTTTGATTTGATCATCACCTAGAAGGCATTGGTGCAAAATTTAGTCGCAGTGAACTTTATTATTTCGTTTTACATTTTTTCGTTGAAAATATGGCCCTCAACGCGACCAACGCCAACCTAAATTATAGCAATCTCACACCAACAATGAATGCTTTGATTCTTAAACAACTTCTAACTATCGTCAACTCACCAATGAGTTTTTTAGTTAATTGTATTTTGTTCAACGATTGGGATCCACATCACCCAGCTCTCACAACATTTTAACTAACAACATAATCATTAATCACAGCGGCAAAATCATCATGGTAAATATCAAACTTTTTTTCACCAACACCAGAAATGGCCAAAAATGCTTCGTTTGTTTGTGGCCGATTTTGAGCCATGGCCATGAGTGTTTTATCGGAGAAAATTAAGAACGGTGGAATGCCGGCCTCACGCGCCAATGCTAAGCGCTTTTCTTTCAACTGAGCGAACAAGCGATTATCATCATCTGACAATTTCAAGCCCTCTTGCGTCGCTGATTGACGAAGAATGCGAACCTTTTCCAATCGTTTGGTAACATTTCCCTGACCTTTAAGGACATCGGCGCCCAGTTTAGTGACCTTTAACACCGGATATTCTGCTCCTTCAAAACGCAAGTAGCCGTCAGCCGTCAAATAATCAATAAACTGAGTTAAATCTTTCAAAGTGCGCTCTTTCATCAAACCAAATGTGGGTAAGTCACGCAAATACTCGTACTTTTTCACACTTGCATCATTAGAACCTTTCAACACTTTGGCAACCATTGTTTTGCCAAAGCGCTGATTCATGCGCATAACGTTAGCTAAGACCTTTTGTGCATCTACCGTCACATCAACTAATTCTCGCTCATCTAAACAGTTCGAACACCGACCACAGTCTTGTGTTACTGTCTCACCAAAATATTGCAACAAATAGCGTGGAAGACACGTTTGGGTATTCGCATACGCATTCATTTCACGAATTTTATCGTATTCATTTTGCTTGTAGGCTTCGGAACCTTCTGATTTTTGCACGAAAAACTCTTGCAGATGGATATCCTGAGGTGCATACAGCAAAATTGCTTCAGCTGGCAAGCCGTCACGACCGGCGCGGCCAATTTCTTGGTAGTATGCTTCAATATTGCCCGGTACTGAATAATGAATGACGTAGCGCACATTCGGCTTGTTAATGCCCATACCAAAAGCATTCGTTGCCACAATGACTGGGCTTTCGTCATAGAGAAAAGCTTCCTGTTGCTTTTGTCTTTCCTTTTCTGACAAGCCCGCATGATAACGAGCAGCATGAATCCCAATTTTATTCAGATAGGCTGTCAACTCGTCGACTTGTTTGCGTGTTGCCGCATAAATAATCCCAGTCTGGTCAGCGTTTTCACGCAGATATTTAGCAATATAATCACGTTTATCTTGGTTTCGGACTATTTTCAACGCCAAATTATCCCGCGCAAATCCAGTAAGTACAGTGTCATCGTCACTAACGCCCAAAAGCTCTTGTAAATTTTCACGGACACGTTCAGTCGCTGTGGCCGTCAAACCAAGAATTGCTGGATTACCGGGAATTTCGGACAATAAAGGCAAGATGTTGAGGTAACTTGGTCTAAAGTCGTGTCCCCATTGCGACAAAACGTGCGCTTCATCAATGGCAATTAAGTCCACCGGTAACTGTTGCACAAAGCTAAAAAAGCTTTTTACTTCAAGGCGTTCAGGCGCAACATACAACATTTTATAAACACCATGACGTAGATCCGACATGCGTTGGGCTTGTTCCTGACCATCGACTGTTGAGTTCAAAAAAGTTGCTGGGATCCCTAATGTATTTAAACCGTCAACTTGATCCTTCATTAAGGAAATGAGTGGTGAAATTACTAACGTCAATCCTTCAAACATCATGGCTGGCAGCTGATAGGTGATGGATTTACCACCACCGGTTGGCATGATGGCCAAGGCGTGCTTGTGCGCTAATACCTTGTTAATGACTGACAATTGTCCCGTTCTGAACTGGTCATATCCAAAAGTTTCTTTTAAAATTGTTTCCGGCGTTTGATTCTGCATACTTTCCATTATAGCATGTGCTACCATCACTGATTTTTACTGGGATTAAGCTGGAATTTGATTGGTGAAACACGCCTAAATAGCCAATTCATCACAGCCAGCACAGCAGAAATCACAACCAACCACCAGAATGTTTGTGCTTGAAAATCAATCACTTGTAGAACGATAAAGCCAATCGTAAACCAACCAAAATAAGCGGCCATCAGATTACCACCAATTCGTAACACAATATCAATCAACGTTTCTTGTCCATCTTGCGCAAATTTGTGGTGCAGCCAATCAAAAAAAAGCATAATGAAGACAAAACTAATGAGATCCATGGCCACAAACTTGGCAATTGTTGGATAATCTTGTGCCCGCACAAAGTGGCTGTGATGGGCAATGTTAATCCCATAGGTCATCATAATATCTGACCCGACAATGAATAACAACCAACTAATTGGCTTAGTGCGCACCATATCTCGAATTAACATTTTATACCCCCATCAAACAGTTACCGCAATTATATCATTTTTCAAGTTGCTTCAAACCAATTCCTGTCACAGCCGAAAGCAATGACATAACGGGTGAAAATAGCGCAAAGAACGTGAATGGCGCAAAAGCAAGCACTGATACACCAAGTGTTTGCGCTGCAAAAGCGCCGGCAACGCCCCACGGCACCAAATAATTCATTACAGTACCACTATCTTCAATCGTACGACCTAACGCTAGCGCTGATAAGCCAACACGCTTAAAACTATCTTTGAATAATTGCCCCGGCAAAATGGTTGCGAGATACTGCTCACCAACTAAAAAGTTCGCCGCAATCCCTGTTAACAATGTCGCCACAATCATCGCACGTTGTGTTTTTAAATAGACAACCACTGGTGCCATGACACGCGACAAAATTCCTAAGCCACTGAGCAAACCACCAAAAGCCAAGGCAAGCATTATCATCATCACTGTTGGCATCATAGCAGACATGCCACCACGATTCATCAAAGCCATCAAAGTAGCGTTATGGCTACTTGTTTTGAAGCCATTAATCAATAAATCAGCCCAAGCCGTCAAACTATGTTGCGTTACAAAAGCGATACTTGAAATCAAAATATTGATCATCAAAGCCGGAATCGCCGGTATTTTTCGCCAGGCTGTGATGACTAACAAGCCAAGCGGTACAATAGCCCACCAAGTAGGCGCTAGTAGTGGTAATAAACGGCTAATTTTAGCGGTCGCATCCCCACTTGTTTGATGCCCAAATCCCAATATAATAGTCATCACAAGTGACAAAATCAACGCAGGTAAGGTTGTCCACATCAAGTTTTTAATATGTGCAAACAGATCTGTTTCAGAAATCGCGCTAGCTAGATTAGTAGAATCTGATAGGGGCGAACTTTTATCACCAAAAATTGCCCCAGATAATACTGTTCCAGCAATTAAAGCGGGATCAAATCCCATCAACGTTCCCACACCCATTAGTGCAACCCCAACCGTCGATAATGTCGTAAAAGCACTACCAATCAAGGTACCAACAATTGCTGTTGATAATAAAGCTGTGGGCAAAAATAGTTGTGGACTGAGTAATTTAAAGCCAACCCAAATCATCGTTGGAATCACACCAGTTGCTAACCACAGTGCAATTAACGAGCCGATCAATAAGAACAAAAATAACGGTGCAATACCAGATGACACACCGCTTAACAATGCTTTTTGACTGGCTTGCCAGCTCACGCCAAAACACCGTGCAACAACAATAATGAGCCCAATTACCAACATTAACGGCGCAATCGGAGATAATCCGAATCCAATCACACCCACTGCTAAAATTGCGACCGCCACAAGCAGCAGCGTCACAGAAATTTTAGTCTTCAATTTTGTAACCATAGTATTCTCTCCATTTTATGTCAAATAAAAAACGTCCCTGCCGTCACAATGACAAAGGGACGAATTGACATTTCATTAAGAATCCGTGGTACCACCCAGCTTATGCGTCATAAAACGCATCACTTTGGCATTTGTTAACATGGTGCTGCCACGCTTAAATGGATAGCTGTACTTCAGATTATGACACCTGTGCAGTTTTCACCAACCACTGCTTCTCTTCACGCCGAGTGTCGTCTTACTTATTTGTGCTAATTTCAAGTAAATCTAGTGTAACTGATTCAATTACTTTTTTCAAGTGGTACTTTTAAAGTTCAAAGCTGTGCCAAACCTTGTTGAAAATCCGCAATTAGATCTTGGCTGTCTTCGATACCAACTGAAATGCGGATCAGTTCATCAGTGATGCCGTGTTCATGACGTATGTCAGCCGGAATAGACGCATGTGTCGTCACCGCAGGCACTTCTACCAAGCTTTCTACACCGCCAAGACTTTCAGCCAATGTAAAAATTTTGAGACTTTCCACAAATTTTTTGACATCTAATCCTGCCTGTAATTCGACTGAAATCATCCCACCAAAACCACCATGCATTTGTTTTTGCGCAATCGCATATTGCGCCGATGACGCGTCACCCGGATAATAGATTTTGGCCACTTGAGATTGCGTCTGCAACCAGTTGAACAAAGCTTGCGCATTATCATTGTGTGCTCGCATACGCAGGGCAAATGTTTTGAGACTACGCAAGACTAAATAACTATCTGACGCACCCAAAGTTGCCCCAATTGACATTTGTAAATGTTTGATTTCAGCTGAATGTCGATCGTCATTTGTCACTACAAAGCCACTCAAGACGTCCGAATGACCACCGATATATTTGGTCCCAGAATGCACGACAAAGTCTGCACCAAGGTCAAGGGGTACTTGATTATAGGGCGTCGCAAATGTGTTATCGACTGCCAAAGTGGCCTGATGATTATGAGCAATTAATGACAACGCTTGGATATCGGCTAACTTCAACAAAGGATTCGTGGGTGTTTCCAAAAAAATCATCTTCGTATTCGCTGTAAACGCGCTAGTGACTGCTGGTAAATCAGCCATGTCAACCTGATCATACGTAATACCTAAGCGCGCTAATATCGAATTAACTAACCGAAAAGTACCACCATAGACATCATCAGCCAATAAGATATGATCGCCTGCTGACAAGGTGCTCATTACTGCATGAATCGCACTCATACCAGATGAAAAAGCAAAACCAGCAGTGCCATGTTCCAAACTAGCAATTAATTCTTCCAAAGAGGCGCGCGTTGGGTTTTCTGACCGTGTGTATTCCCACTTCGCGCCACCTCCTAATTCTGTCTGCTTGAACGTTGTCGTTTGATAAATAGGCATATTAACAGCACCTGTTTGTGGATCAACTTGATGCCCGCCATGAATTACCTGCGTTCTAATATTCATATTTTTGCTCCTTATTACAATGAATTATCAGTTATTATTGTACCTTGTTCTACCAATTATATGCCAACGTACGCTTATCAAAAAAAGCAGATTGCATTGCTACAATCTGCCTTTTAAGATGTTTTAACATGTTTGCTCTTGAAAATAGTCCAAGCTAGACTTGCTGTGATGAGCAACATCATCACAAACACAGACAAAAACATCATATTCATCAAACCACGATCCATCATAATACCGGAATAAATAGGACCAATCACACGACCTGAGCTAATCATCATTGAGACAAAGCCTTGTGCCTGCCCAGCAACTTCTTTTGGTGTAATCTTAGCAACCCATGCCGGAACTTGCGGACTTTGTAGCATTTCACCAATCGTCAACAGTTCAAACACTAGCACAATCTGCCAAAACTCTTTGACAAACATCAAAAAGAAAAAGCTCGAAGCAAAAATCAGACTACCAAGAATAACCGAAATTTGGTAAGGATGCTTATTAGCCCAACCGGACACCACTTTTTGCAACAAAATAATCGTAATGCCGTTAATCATCCATAAGTCTGCATAATTCCGTGTTGGCATACCCAATGCTTTCATGTGTGGTGCCATCACCGTTTCCCACAACATATAGGAAAGATAAGTAATAAATAATAAGGCACCAATCCCCACTAATAAGGGCGTCAAACGAAAAGTCGGGCGTACTTGGTTCGTCTCTACGGTAGCAGTTGCCGAATCCACAATCACTGTTTCCCCGCGCACATGAGTAATCGGTACGTTGAACTTAGTCGCAATAATCAACATTAGGAAAAAATATAACACAGATGAGATAATCATCAACAGACTAAAACCATAATCAAACAGATAGCCCACAGCCAATGTTCCCAAAACCACACCAATATTGAGCACGATATACATATTATTGAAAACAATCCGTGTTTTTTCACCCGGAACAGTGGTAGCAAAGGAATTAACTAGCGTTTGCTCAACACCCATGCCAAAATTAGCCAACCAAATTAAGCCCGCAAACGCTGGCCAATCATGCCACACAATCAAACTAGATACCGCAATTAAAATGATGAAGCTAGTTATCAACAAAGCTTCATAAGGTCGCCAGTGATCAAATAATTTACCACCGACAAACGAGCCAATCATGCTGATAATTGAGCCAATCATCAAAACAATGCCTGCGGTCGTAAATGTCTGGTGCAATGCGCCGGTCATATACAGCGTTGTCACTGGCCAAATCATTGAGTTGCCAGTATTTGATAGTAATGTTCCAAAAAGCAGCCACTTCTCATTAAGTGGCCGCGGTCTATCAGTTAAGTCAATTTGCATAAATTCTCCGAATATTGAGTGCTTTTACAATATCCAATTGTACCATGAAAAGTTGCTATCAGTACACGCAGTACCTACTGGTTAGACAATTTATTAGCGCCGTGAGTCGCGCCCGTTAGCCATCAGTTTAATAACCACATAAATCATGCCAGCGACAATTAAGCCGGCAAATGCCCAACCAATACCCACAGTAAATGTCACAATCAAATAGGCAGCTAATCCTATCCAAAACCATTTCATTTGTTGTACTCCTCATTTGCTTTTTTATTATTGTGTAACGAACAGGTGATAAGGTCAAGTGCAAAATTTCACGACAGATATCCAATTTTAGATGATAAACGTTTAAAAAACGCTGAAAACGGTTACTTTTTCCGCTATTTTGCGCTATAATGAAAAGTGAATTTAACTAAAAATAAGGGGTACATCATGGTTTCAGAAATCAAGACGTTAGTAACTTTCTTTGGTGGCACTGGTGACTTGGCCAAGCGTAAGCTTTACCCATCAGTTTTCAATCTTTATAAAAAAGGCTACTTGCAAAAGCATTTTGCCATTGTTGGAACGGCCCGTCAAGCCCTCAATGATGACGAATTCAAACAATTGGTTCGTGATTCAATTAAAGATTTCACTGACGATCAAGCACAAGCTGAGGCGTTCATCGAACATTTCTCATACCGTGCACACGACGTAACAGATGCTGCTTCATACGCTGTTTTAAAAGAGGCGATTGAAGAAGCTGCCGACAAATTTGATATCGATGGCAACCGCATTTTCTATATGTCAGTTGCGCCACGTTTCTTTGGTACAATTGCCAAATATCTTAAGTCAGAAGGCCTACTAGCTGACACTGGTTACAACCGTTTGATGATTGAAAAGCCTTTCGGTACATCATATGACACAGCTGCCGAACTCCAAAATGACTTGGAAAACGCATTTGATGATAACCAACTATTCCGTATTGACCACTACCTTGGTAAGGAAATGGTTCAAAACATTGCTGCCCTTCGCTTTGGTAACCCAATTTTCGATGCTGCTTGGAACAAGGATTACATCAAGAACGTTCAAGTAACATTGTCAGAAGTCTTGGGTGTCGAAGAACGTGCCGGCTACTATGACACAGCCGGTGCATTGCTTGACATGATTCAAAACCACACCATGCAAATTGTTGGTTGGTTAGCCATGGAAAAACCAGAATCATTCACTGACAAAGACATTCGTGCCGCTAAAAACGCAGCCTTTAATGCTTTGAAGATCTATGATGAAGCAGAAGTTAACAAATACTTTGTTCGTGCACAATATGGTGCCGGTGATTCAGCTGACTTCAAGCCATACCTTGAAGAATTAGACGTACCTGCTGATTCTAAAAACAATACCTTCATCGCCGGCGAATTGCAATTTGATTTGCCACGTTGGGAGGGTGTCCCATTCTATGTCCGTTCAGGTAAGCGCTTAGCTGCTAAACAGACACGGGTTGATATCGTCTTTAAGGCTGGCACGTTTAACTTTGGTTCAGAACAAGAAGCACAAGAAGCTGTCTTGTCAATTATCATTGATCCAAAGGGTGCTATCGAATTGAAGTTGAACGCCAAGTCAGTTGAAGATGCTTTCAACACACGTACAATTGACTTAGGTTGGACTGTATCTGACGAAGATAAGAAGAACACGCCAGAACCATACGAACGTATGATTCACGACACTATGAATGGTGATGGCTCTAACTTCGCTGACTGGAATGGCGTTTCAATCGCTTGGAAGTTCGTTGATGCTATTTCAGCCGTTTATACCGCAGATAAAGCACCACTTGAAACTTACAAGTCGGGCTCAATGGGTCCTGAAGCATCCGATAAATTATTGGCTGCCAATGGTGATGCTTGGGTGTTTAAAGGTTAATTAAAGCCCCAAAAAAACGATCGATTGTGATCGTTTTTTTATTGCCCAATTTACACAGTTTCATCAAGAATCCGTTTTGTTTCACGAAAAACAGCCGCTAAGTTTTTGTACTGATCCGCATGCAGCACAACAGTAACAAAGTGATGCTTTTTGTACGTAAAGAACCCAACAAATGACACACCAGATTTAACAGAAACACCTAATTTACCACCCGTGACCTGATATTTTGTCTGACTAAAATAGTTATTCATTAGTGAAAAATTTGACGCTTGAGTTGTGCCATTGAAAGTACTCGTTGTTTGACTCAATATTGCTATTATTTTTGGCTGATGCTTCAAAATTTGCTCGCTCATTTTGGCAACATCAATTGCAGACATCATGTTTTCAGCATTATTTGGTGCGTTGACTTTGTCATCTTCCATTTCATCATTACGTATGCCCGCAGCGTTATACCATTTTGCTGTTTTAATATCCCATTGCTTGACGGTTGCTGTCATTAACTTTGCAAAACGTGCCTGTGAACCGCTTATTTCATCTCCTAAGGCAATCGCGGCATCATTAGCAGATAATTGCAAGGCTGCATTGAGTAAATCACCAGTCCGATAAGTGGTTCCAGCGTCCAACGGAACAGCTTCTAATTCAGGTTCTTCACCAATTTTAACTGTATTAGCAGATGGTTCAATCATGTCTGTCATTGCTAATTTCTCCAACGTTAAATACCCAGTCATTAACTTGCTAATCGAGGCAATTGCTAATGGTCGCGTACCGTTTTTAGTCCCTACTAATTGGCCAGTATCACGATTTAAGACAACTGCTGCTGAAGCTGTTGTTGTCAATTTTTTGACCTTCAGTTGTTTCATTTTTTTAATTTGTAATGTTCTTTTGGGTTCATCATGATGTGTTTGATTGACCACATTAGTGATCCAAAAAACACCCATTATGCCCACCATGGCCACGATTATTAAGCCTACTTTTTTCATAAGTCTAATTGTACTCAAAAACTGATGATTGACAATCTTTAGTCGGACAAGATATACTTAACTAGTTAATTAACCGGTTAAGTATTGGAGAATATATGTCTGAAACAAATGAAATCATGACGGCACTTAATCATTTCGTACAAGAATATGCTAGTCACTCAGAAGTCATTACAAGTACAGCGGGGCAAAATATCAACGCGACACAAGCTCATTTGCTCATGTTATTACGCACTCAGTCACTGACTAACACACAACTTGCCACAGCGGTTGAATTATCACGTCCGGCCATCACAAAAGCCATCAAAAATCTCATCGCTCATCACTATGTCATTGCGACAATCAATGAAACAGATAAGCGTAGCACTTTTTATTCATTAACACCGAGTGGTGAACAATTAGCATTGCGCCATGAGTCTGCCCATCAATCCATGTTAGATCACCTCAATACAATTATGACCAATTTCACCCCTAAGCAACAAAAGACCATTACGAAATTTTTGAAACAACTTAACCAGATTGGAGACAACCAATGAAAAAAGTTATCGCCTTATTGGCTACCATCATGATTATTGTTATGGGCTTCGCCCTTATTAAAGGACAACACCCATCCTCAAAAAACAGCACGCATCATCAAATAACAATTGTCGCATCTACTGATTTCTATGCCGAATTAGCGCAAGCAGTTGTCGGATCGCATGGTAAAGCCACCGCTATTATTAAAAATCAAAACATTTCACCCGAGGATTACGAGCCAACAACAGCAGTCGCAAAACAAGTCAGTCAAGCGGATATTGCTTTGGCAAATGGACTGGGTTACGACACATGGCTTAATAAATTAGCTAAGGCTTCTGACCAAGCAAAGCTCATTCGTGTTGGTGAAACTGTTTTAAAGCAAAAAACTGGCAGTAATCCTCATCTCTGGAATAATCCAGAAACCATGATTAAAACAGCACAGTATCTCGCAAAACAACTCGGCAAAGAAGATCCAGCCCACAAAGCTGATTTTCAAAAAAATGCCAAAAAATATATTGCCAGCTTAAAGCCAATTCAATCATTAATCACCCAAATCTCACAAGACTCTAACGGTCAATCAGTTGCGCAAACAGAACCTGTTTTTGAGTACATGCTAAAAGCACTGGGCTATCACGTCATGGATTCAGATTTTTCTGAAGCAATTGAAGCGGGTAATGATCCTTCCCCCACAACATTAGCGTCACTTAGATCAGCTATTGAGAATCACCAAATCGCTTTTATTGTTAACAACAAACAAACCTCCAGCACGATCGTCAGTAACATCATTAGTCTAGCTAAAACACATGGCATACCAGTTGTAAACGTCACTGAAACACTCCCTAATGGCGAAAATTACGTGTCATGGCAGTTATCTGAACTGCAACATATTGCCAAAATTACGAAATAAAATTCAGCAACGTTAAAAGCAGCAGTTGCTGTTTTTTTATAACCATTGGTTAATATTATTTCCGGTTAAGCGTCTCATACGACTCTGGAATGCTTTCAACGGCTCTGGATTGGGTTGACTGAGCCAAACAGATATAAAGGCTGTTAAAACTTCAATTAAATACTCTAATGCCAATCCTTCTTGCTCGTCCACTTGATGATGTGCTAACAAAATTCGTTTATACTTTGATTTAATAAATGCCAGCCAAATCCCTTTAATGTATGGTCGCGTGTATAAAACGTGCAATGGCACTCGCTTAGCATAAAGTAAAGGGGCCATATTATTGATAAAAATAGTAATCAAGTCATGGTGTGAGGCAACTTGTGCTTCAATTTCAATTTTGATATTGCGATCAACTTCGTTGAAAAATTCATAGATTAATTCATCCGAATTAGCAAAATAAAGCGCCACATGTTCGGGTTCCAATGCAGCAACTTGTGCAACCTTGTTGATAGTTGGTTTCTTGTCATACGAGGCAATCATACTTTCTAAAAAGGCATTTAAAATTCTCTCTCTTGCTGTATGTTGCGTTTGCTGGGTCACTGGGTCCAAAAAAAAATCGAAAGGTAGTTGATATTTATCGATAATCGTAAACATCATTTCTGCCGTCGGTTCACTTAGGTTTCTTTCCCACTTTGACACTAGCTGATAAGAAACAAATATTGTCTTTGCTAGATCTATTTGGGTCAATTTTTTTGTTTTTCTCAATAACTTGATGCGTTCTCCAATAATCAACATTGTTCTCCCAATACTCTAATTACCTTTGTGCCAATTAACGGCATAATTATCAATCACACTAATAAACGGCAACTATTTTATTCCTTAAATGATATCATTTTATTAATATAAATTCTTGCATAAAACGTACCTATTTATCGGACAAAACCTAATAAATAGTTGATTCAGCGCTTTTGAGATTCCAATATAGTTTGTCATAACGGATAATCGCTTAATTAAAATCGTTATTTTAGAACATTAATTATCGTTTCATGACATATATAGTTGAATTATGATATTAGTAGCTATACAATTAAATTGTAAGCGCTTCCTATGATTTTTAAAAACATGAAAAACTAGCGCAACAGTGTAGGATAAACATTATGAACACTAAAAAAATTGACTATGTTAACATCCTTTTCTTTATAGTAACGGCGGTAATACCTTTTGTTTTCTTATTGGGCAGTATGAAATAACTCATTGGGACAAATTCATGCTTGTTGACAACAGGTCACGGCAATATCCACGGTTCCGTTTCACCCAATTAACATCATTTTACTCAGAAGGGAGGTGTTATTTATGTGGCAATTAATTGTTGGTCTGTTACTGCTGTCGGCCGCCGTTTGGCAAGGTTTTGCCTCACGCAAAGCGTTTATAACCTATCGCACATACGCTGCAAAAACAGATAGTCCTTTTAGAGTGTTTGGATACTTGTACGGTTTCTTTTTCACAGCATTGTTAGCTGTGTTTGGTATTGTAGAAATTCTAACTTTTTTGGGCTAAAAAGACGACTTAATTTCACCAAAAAGGGTCAAAACAAAAAAACAACTTACCCAGCAACAATATTCCTCAAGCCAAGTGCCTGAGCAAATATTATTAATTTTCAAACTAGCCAGAATACACAACTATTTTCATAATGGTACTAACCAATTTTCACTAAGTAAGTCGTTCCTAGATTGAAAGAAATCCATTCCTGCCATCGTCACTGACGGCGTCAACAAATCTGAATGTTATTAGGATCTCCTCCTAATCTCTACCTAAATTATAGCATGTCTCTTCTATATTTGCAAGCGCTTACATATATTTGATTGACAAAAGGTAACAGCACATTCCTACTGTTACCTTTAATGTTTAGTTAAGTCAGCTACAGTGATTCAGTCACCTTATCGGTCAACCAGTGAGAGATTACCATCTTGATCAGCATAGTACCATGTTTTACCTTGATCGACTGTGACAAAATTATTTTTAACCAAATTGCCTGAATCTGCGTCGTAATAATGCTGTTTATCACCATCAGCAATAATTTGGCCCTTTACTTGGCGACCATCTGTCCTAAAGTATTGCGTTTCACCGTTGATAATTTGTTGACCTGTTACAAGAACACCTGTTGCGTCGGCGTAATACCAACTATCATTGTAACTGATATATCGATTTGTGACTAAATCACCATTACCACCTTGATAATAATATTGTTGCCCATCATTTGAGATGATTTGGTCTTTGATTTGTATCCCATTATCATCAAAATACAGCTTGTGACCATTAACCTCTTGCGCACCTACCACAAGATTACCATCTTGATCGGCATAATACCAAGTTTTACCTTGATCCGGTGTCAAAAAGTCATTTTTGATAAGATTTCCAGTGTTTGCATCGTAATAACTTTTCTGATTACCAGTCACAACAATTTGACCTTTAATTTGTTGCCCATTGCTGGCAAAATATTGAACGTTACCATTAATACTTTGAACACCAGTCACTAACTCGCCCTTGGTGTTGGCATAGTACCAGCTGTTGTTGTAACTGACATATTGATTCGTTGCCAAATTACCATTCCCAGCTTGATAATAGCGTTGCACACCGCCAAGAGTAATGATGGCACCTTTTGTTTGAACACCATTCACATCAAAATATTGCGCATGTCCATCAACTGTATAAGTACCAGTTACCATTTCCCCATCACCATCAAAGTAATAACTATTACCTTCTGTGTCGGTCACGTAACTATCCTGAACCTGTGCCCCATTAGTCGCATAGTAATTGACGGTCCCATCCGCTGTTTGTAAAAAGGATCCCCGCAACTCTACACCATTTGGCAAAAACATATAGTTTTTACCATTGATTGTCTTACTACCAACTGTCATCAGACCATTTTTATTGAAATAATAGTAATTGCCAGAAACATCATCTTTGACGAATTGATTTTTAGCCTGAATACCACTCTTAGAGTAATATACAATACCCTTACTTGTTTGTTCAAAGCCTGTCATTGTGGGTTTTCCAGTCAGCTGATTAGGCAAAAAGTCATCATCTGTACTGTTCGAAATCACTTTAAAGTAATTCTGCGTACCACCATCAGATAGCACATATCCAAAACCACGTCCTTGAATATTTGAACCATTAAAGTATTTTGCCGACCACTCTTTAATCTTAGTTGAATCATCAATTGGCAGTCCTGTCGAAACCTGAATTGTTTTGAATAAACTTGGATATTTAGACTTAATAATTGCTAAGAACTCACCACCATATTTACTTTGATATTCGCCACCACCAACTGTGTGAGATACATACAATACATTGGCTGCATTTGAATTGGCTGACTGATTACCAAGACTATCGGTGCGTGATACAGACACCAGTTCTGTTTGAGGCAAATTATAAATCTGGTCTGGCACAAAGTCAGCCATTGCTTGTATGCCATTAGCATGCAATGCTTTAATCGCATCACGCAATTGCTGATCGGTTCCATACTTCGTTGGCGTTTCAAATCCCAAATCGTAACGATCAGTGAAGGCATAACCATTTTGAATAATGGAATCCAAAAAGCTTGTATCGGTGCTCGAGCGATATTGCGGTGCCATTTGGAAACTCGTGACACCCCAAGATTTGAACAGATTAACATTAGCAGCTATTTTGACATTTGCAAATTCACTTTCTGACTGAGGTGTTGATTGAAAGTTTGAAAAGCCTTCATAAATTAGGTTGGAATCTAAGGCAGCATTTGAATGAAGCGTATTGCCATCATTAGAAGTCGATTCACTAGCAGCAGTACGTACATCTTGATCATCCGTAGCATCTTTAGGCGCCCAAACTGATAAGAAGCCAGATACTTGAACATTACTATAGCCATGAATTTCAGAAGCAGTGAAAATCAAGTCCCCATTACTGTCTGTTGTTTTAAAAATATCGGTATTATTTGCAATACCGTTGTCGGTTGTCTCAAGTATCTCACGATAAACTTGATTTGCATGTGCAATGCCCATATGGAGCACGACGGTTTCACCAGACGCCAACGAAAGGTTGGGATTATTAGAAACAATAACACCTATACCTGAGTTAATACTGGTTAAATCATCTGATGTCGCATTAGCGTCAGCCAAATTTTTGCCATAACGCACACTTGTTAAAATATCATGTTGATCAACCGCCATTGACTGTCCACCTGCAACATATTTAACGCGAGACTGCAATAAATTAACGATAGCATCATAATAGGGTGTTTGCGTGCCCATATACTCACCATCATCTGTATATAAATCACCATAATACACACGTGGAATCGTATCTTTATTGGTCAAAAGCATGGCATAAGCACTTGGCATATTGTATTGGGTATATTGTTTATCCACCCGATTCATATCAGCGTTATACACGGCAAATGCCTCTTCTAATTGCGCTTGAGTTGGCGCAAGACTATTCACCACATCAGGATGTAAATCTTTAATTATTGTAGCAATTACCGTTTGAACTTCACTGTCATGTGCACGAACAAATGAGTAATTTGGCGTCGCAACATTTTCGGTTGAATCGTTGGCACGATTAATCATAAAGTATTCTAGGAAGCGTCGCATGTCAGCACGATTACCAACTTGTTTTGTCAATGAAAAGAGTAATTGTTGCTGCGTATACGTGTCCATTGTCAATTGATTACTACCCGTTTTTGACATGTATTCCGCATCATTAGCAGACCAATCTTCCAAAATCGATAAATGTTGGTTAGCATTTGTGTCAGATAAACTGGTGCCGTAAGCTAATTTAAAGTAATCAGAAGCGATCTGCAACAAATCAGCGTCCACGTTATCAACAGCATCAACTCTAATACCATCGAAATTAGCCGTTGGATCATTAGCTGTAATTGAACCAAAATTCATTAAATAGTACAACCAGTTAAGTTGTTCAGCTTGAACTACTGGATTGGAATTATCAACATCATTTGCTAATAATAATTCAAACCCACCTTTAGATTTATCAGTGTCATAACGCGTTGTACCAGATTGATTAGTCGGAGTTCGATTAAGCAAACGAAAATTCGAATTAGCATCAGGCGTCAATGGACTATTGACATACGTTAATGCACCACCTTGTAAGTGATCATTGCTTGGTGATTCACTCACCTCGTTCCACTGTGGTTGTGTATTAATAAACTGAGTCATCAACGCTTTTAACCAGTCGGTTGATTTTTCTTGGCTAATTCGCATCTCAATATTTTTTTGAACAGCTCTCACAGCGTCATTCATAATGGCAAGATCACTAGCGGTTGTAAATGGTGCGTTAATCGAGAGCAAACCATTTGCAGCCATCATGTTGAGATAATTGACCTCGGTCACAATATCCGGTTGCCAAGTGATTAAAATGGGACGTTTATCCTCAGCAGTAGATGGCCGCCATGACTCACCATTTTCCAATATTTCTTTAGGTCTGTACCAACTTTCTGCCGTCAGATAGCCATTGATATTATCAAAGCTGGCGGCTGTATTATCATAGGCAGCATTATGAACTGTGTAATCCGAGTTGTCGATTGTAACGCCAGTTTTAATGGTTGAGGCATCAGTATTATCTGCTTCACCAGTTGTGCTATTGAAGAAAGTTACGACACCATTTAATACTGCTGTGTAACCCTTCATTAATTTACCAGTGCTGTCAAAATAATAGGTCTTGCCATTAATTTGTTGCACTCCGGATACCGCATTACCGTTGGAATCAAAGTAATATTTATCTCCGTTGGCTGCCGTTAAATAATCTCCTTTGACTTGGACACCATTAAGACTAAATCCCTTAAGGGTATCTCCAATTTTGTGTAGCCCAACCAGTGCAACGCCACTGTCGTCATCAAAATAATAGGTATTACCATTAATTGTTTTGTATGCGCCTGTCAAAACTGTGCCATCAGGATTAACGTATCTGATCTGATTATTTGTTGTCAATAATCCTGTCTCAATCGCTGCATCACTATTTTGTGGTGTTTCTACGTCATTATTAGTTTGAGCTGTTGTTTCCTGAGCTTCTGTTGATTGGCTATTCGTTGTATCGCCTGTTTCAACTTTTGTTTCAACTTTTGGCGTGGTGTCTTTTGACTCATCATTTTGATCTGTTGGCGTCTGAATATTGGTGTTATCAGCTTGAGTATCATCCAAATTTGGATTAACTGTCGTCGCTACAGACGCATCAATACTAGTGTCCTGATCTGTTACTACATTCTGCGTCGTTGTTGCAACCGATGGATCATTTACATTTTGATCAGCACTTACACTGGCTTGATTCACCATCAAAAAAGCAGTAGTCAACCCAGCTACCACCCAACTTTTTTTTGCCTTATAAAGCTTCTTTCTTGCCACGGATTTCTCTCTCATAATACTCATTCTCCATAATTTTTTAACCACGTTTTCATTTAACGTTATTTGTAAATTGTATCACAATTTTTGGCAAACGTTTGTCAGAAAAATGTAAAAATTAATTTCTTTATGGCTTGATTACTTTAAAACAAGACATCCGCCAAACCCTTATTTAGCAGCATTTTAGATTTTATTTTGATAATGATGTCAGAAGCGGTCACAATATCATCGAAAAAAAATAACGATATAACTTGTTAATATCGTTGTTATATTCACAATATTTATTCAATTTTTAGAACTAACTTCAGGCTTTTTTTATGAGTCATTTTACACCAAAAATGAGTGATATTAAAAATCGCTGATGATATTAATTCATCAGCGATTTTTGTGTCGTTCTTAAAAATTTGTGTTACGTCAAATGTCATTAGTCACGATACAATTCTAACAGTCGTTGCCGTAGAGAATCATCATAAGCCGTTAGGTATAAACCATATTTACCACGTTTCATCAAAACATTTAAAACGTTGGCAATGAAAGCTTTAAATTCGGCTTTTGTAAACTGTTTATCCTGACGTTTCTTAAATATTTCCTTGTGTGAGTATTTCTCTGGCAAAATAGTCATGCTGTCTGTTTTTGCATCATAGCCAAACGATGGTCCAATAATCATCCCCACAAAATTCAAATCAAAACCCTGCAAGGTATATATTGTTCCAACTTGCTTAATAGAGTATTCACGTTTAGCCCAGTGTGTGCGTTGTGGATCCCATTCATCCCAAGGCAGTGAAAAGCTATCCATTTCAACGTTATGACGGCCATCAATCCTTGGAAATCCTGACGTTGCAACAACTCGGCTTAACCCGACTGACTTATTTTTTTGGACAATATTGTCGTAAAGTTCCCCAGCTTTATCAAAAACTTTGAACTCGAAGTCACTATCATTTGGGAACGGATATAATGGTTTTTCAGCCGTTAGATCGTCCATCCATTTTACTTGTGACTCACTGGCAATCATGCGGTACTGAAAATTCATATCAAACAACTTATGTGGCCGATTGCCGATTGTTTTGTATAAAAAGTCTTTTGACCAATACATTTTTGATTGAAAAACTTGTGCAAAATCATAAACAACTACCACAATTTTAGCTAAATCCATTAAATCAGTTAGTTGATTGTTGCCGTTATAATGCATATATGGTTCGGGCTTGGACAATAATAAATGCGCTTCATCCACAAAAATGACATCATATCGCCAATGGTTTTTTTGAGCATGGTTAATTAGTGGCGTCGGGCGCGTAATATCTCGCTCTCGCATACCCGGAATACTTTCCGCAATGTCTTTATAGGCTTTGAAGAGTTCAGGGTGATTAACCACCAAGGCTGTTTTATAACGTTTATCAGTCATGTATTTAGTGACAAGATCCATCAGTACAACAGACTTGCCCGTACCAGCTGCCCCCTGAATAATCGCAACAGCGTGGTTGTTATTTGCGACACTAGTGCCGATATAATCATTGATATCGCCAATGACACGTTCTTGATCTTGTGACAATTGATCAACAAAAAATTGTTTTTTGAGTTGTTCGTTCATTTCAGCCATGGTTTATTTCTCACTTTCAACACCATCGTTGTTAAATCATTATCCGGCACAAATGCAGTCATTTTGTAGCATAATGCACGGCCGCAGCACCCAAATTAAATCTAGAAATAACAACTTTTTGAAACTTTAATCGCAGCATTACTTGACCCAATGTCATATAATCCATAAAGTTTTCAGTCGTTTCATCTAAATATTTATAAGCCGAGTATTTACCATTTGCAAAATATTTCCCCAGCAATGGCATCACTTGTCCAAAATATAAGCGCCAAAAGGGCTTAACAATAGGATTATCTGGTTGAGATGTTTCAAGAACGACGAGTTGTCCACCCGGCTTAAGCACCCTATACATCTCGCGTAACCCTTGAATTGGATCAGGCAAGTTTCTAAGACCAAAGCCAATAGTCACAATATCAAAATGATTATCTTCAAATGGCAGTGACATAGCATCGCCTTGCACTAGTGTGATTTTATCTGCATAGTCACTCAAGTCGACTTTATGTTGCCCAACTGTGAGCATTTCCCGACTAAAATCCAACCCCGTTATTTTTGCTGTGGGGTCGCTTTTTTCTGCCAAGGCAATTGCCCAATCAGCCGTTCCAGTTGCTAAATCAATAATTTCAGCACCTTTTGGAAAAACCATTTTTTTCATAACTTTTTGTCGCCAATTTTTATGCGTTCCCAAACTAATAATATTGTTCATTTTGTCATATTCTGGCGCAATGGTATTAAACAGGGATTGTACATCAGTATTTTTAGGTGATAGGGTCATGTTAGCTCCTTCAATCGTGTGATTTCTGCTATGAATTTGATGCGCTGCGTCTTACCACTGGCAGTTCGATGCCAGTCGTTTGCAAAATAAAACCGTTTGGGTACTTTGTAATGTGCTAGTTTTTCGCGTCCGTAGGCTTTTAAGTTGGCTAAGGATAGTTCGCTACCCGCCACAATGGCCACTGGCACTCGCCCCCACTGTTCATCAGGAACACCAACCACCACAATGTTGTCAATCTCTGACAACTTTAAATAAACTGATTCTATTTCATCTGGAAAAATATTTTCGCCACCAGAACTGATCATATCACCTTCACGACCCTGCACAAACAAGAATCCATCATCATCTAGATAACCAAAATCTTCAGTGTTAAACCACCCGTCATGGCACTTTTCTGCTAATTTATTTGGCTGATTAAGGTAACCAGTTGTCAACGTTGGTGACTTAATCCAAATATTACCCATTCTAACTGGCACGCCAAGATGATCAGCAATTTTCAAGCTCACTGGAAATAATGGTTTACCGACCGATCCTAATTTTTCATCGGCGTATTCAGCGTCTAAAGCAATCACTTGCGAGGCAGTCTCAGTCATGCCATAAGACTGAATGATTGGAATATGATGGGCCTGTGCTCGCTTTAATGTTGCGCGATCCGTGGGACCGCCACCTAACAGCATCGTACGAAATCCACTATTATAAGACACATTTTCCGGCAAATCGTTTAGTAGTTGTTTAAGCATCACAGGCACTACCGACATAGTCGTAATATGACTATTAACGAGTAGCTCATTCGCTTGATGCGCATTAAATTTTGGTAACAGCACCACGCGCATGCCATAAATCAGACCCCGCATTAAAATTGAAAAACCACTAATATGAAAAATAGGCACCGCTGTTAACCAAGCGTCATCAGCAGTCAACCCCAAATTTAGAGCACTGCCCATAGCTGAAAAAAAGTGATTATTGAAGGTTTGCATCACACCTTTTGGTTTACCAGTAGTACCAGAAGTATACATAATACTGGTAACAGCATCATCAGGAAAATTTTCAACCAAATCTAGTCGTGATGATCTGCCAGTGGATAAGGCATTAAACGTTAATTGTTTATCCACATTTAGCTGATGCTGATAGTCTTCGTCTGTGATTAAAAGCGAAATATCAGCATCTGTCAATTGATAGTTAATTTCATCAACTGACAAACGGCGATTAATAAAAACAATCGTTTTGCCAAGTTGCTGTACTGCCATAATCGTCAAATAACTCGCAATTGTGTTCGTGACAATTAAGGCAATCCTTGGTTTTGTTCCCGCCACTACCGTCAATCGCTCAGCAATTTTTTTTGTTCGATCAGCAACTTCTTGAAAGGTCAGTTGCTGCCCTTTTTCCTGCACAGCAACGCGATTAGGCGTGAGTTGTGCACGTTTTATCAACCAGTTTTCCATTTTTCTATCATACCGCAGAATGCACTAAAAAAAAATAGACGTCATCGTCTATTGCATTGTAGTCGTTAGCCCTAAGATATCAATGGCTTTTAAATAATCTGCCACTGTAATTTGCTCACTGGTTCTTAGCAAATGAAAAGTCCCACCCATATTTTGAGCGACAAATCCTGAATCCAAGACACCATTTCTTTGATAAAAATGATAACGTTGCGACCGTTGTTGTTCATTGTCTGCATCAGTACCAATAATTTCAGATTCCAAAATAATGCCACCCGTATACTGTTGTTTCAAAAATGATAGCATTTGACTGCCAATTCCTTTACCGCGAATAGTTGCATCGACGGCGAAATATAGAATAAATGCCTTATCATCTGCCAATGTCACTAAAAATAAGATACCAGCAACACGATCATCACTTTTAAACGTTAACATTTTAATCTGGTTATTGTCATTCACCTTTTGCTTTAAGGATTTGAACGGCAAACGTTCATGGGCTGGAAAAGCGTTTAAATAAATGTTTTGCCAATTTGTTTCATCAGTGATATTGAAGTTTGTTAATGTCATATCGTTATCCTTTTGATAAAATTCATGCGTTATCTCTATTTTATCATAGTTATAATAACCAGTCGCTTGCGCGAACATTTGTTCCGTGTTCATGTTATAATGACTGTACCAGGCAAATGATTTTTTCATTCGCCAAATAAAAAAATAGAGGTACTCTTATGACTTCTCAAAATGATACATACACACTTGCAAATGGTACTAAAATTCCTGTTATTGGATTTGGTACGTGGCAAAGCGCTGACGGAGATGTTGCTTATCAAGCTGTTCGTTGGGCATTAGAAGCTGGCTATCGTCATATTGATACTGCAGCAGCTTATGGAAATGAAGAATCTGTTGGTCGCGCTATCAAAGATTCTGGCATTAACCGTGAAGACCTATTTGTCACAACTAAGCTTTGGAATGACGCACATTCATTTGAAGCAGCTCAAAAAGCTTTAGATATCTCCCTACAAAAGTTAGGGCTAGACTACGTCGATCTTTATCTGATTCACTGGCCAAATCCTGCAGCAATCAAAGCTCAGGGTCAAAACGCTTGGGAAAAGGCCAACACCGAGACGTGGCGCGCCTTTGAAGCCGCTTACGAAGCTGGAAAAGCCAAAGCAATCGGTGTTTCTAATTTTCAAATTCATCATCTCGAGAGTTTGGCAAAAACGCAAAAAATTGCACCAATGGTTAATCAAAACTTTTTGAACCCTTCTGACACACAGGACGAACTTGTCGCTTATGACAAAGCACATGACATTGTCAGTGAAGCCTATTCACCACTGGGCACTGGACGTTTAGTGGATTTGCCACAAGTTGCGACAATTGCGGAAAAATATCACAAATCCGTCCCACAAGTACTCATTCGATGGTCTCTGGAAAAGGGATTTTTGCCACTGCCAAAATCAACGCATGAAAACTACATTAAGGCTAATTTAGACGTTTTTGATTTTGCCTTAACCAATGATGAAGTGTCCGAACTTGATTCGCTTGCTGGCGTCGGTGGCACACATACCAATGCTGACACGGCTAATTTTTAGTCCTAAATGTCATCACTGACTGCTATCACCGTTTAATAGTCCGCTGAATATTCAGCGGATTTTTTTGTCATTAAATTTGAGATTTGAAATGCTTGACTACTTTAATTGTGTAAGATAATCATTAATCACTCTGTTTTTTATGCACGATGTGACTGACAACATAAAATGACACCAAAGCAACCATGATAATAATCGCGTAACTATTTTTACCAAACTGGCTCCTAAAAACTGTGTCTTGCACATTCGGTATTCTAATAATCAATGACAGTATGCCAAATACCAAGGCTGCAAACAGCATTGGAAAGTTAAATTTTCGATCATTTGAACGTAACCACCAAACGATGAAGCCCGCCATAATCAACACAGACACCATAACACCAGTAAGACCATTTAGTGAAAAGGTCAAGGGCGTTTTAACAAAGAAAAGAATCAAATACACAGGTGCCAGTATGGCGCTCGCTAAAACAAAATAAGTCACATATCTGACCACTTTGTTTGACATAAAACGGTTAATTACATAGATTGACCGCGCTACTTGCTTCAAAATTAACATGCTTGCTAGGCAAGTATAGATGCCTGCGAAAATCATATTCCCCAAATCAATCTTCGCATTAGGATTTGCCAGCACTGGCAATAAAGTCATAATTGCAAAACTAAACAGCCCCGTCATGGCTAGCTTAACTGTATCAGTAATACTATTAGGAATCGATTTTAAAATATCATCCGCTACCATTTTCGGCGACTTACCAAAATACTTGTTCGCATCAATGTTTTCTCGTTGTGCATCAAGAATATCTTCTAAAATTTCAAGTAATATATTTTCCACAACAGTTTCTTTTTTGGTAATACTGCCAAGTCTCATGTATATCAAAAAATCACTATAAAACACCTCATTTTTTAGATTGAGTTTTTTTCGCAAACTATTGTTCTTTTCAATCAATTTTTGACTACTATTCATTTTCTTCCCCCAAAATGCTATTCATACTGCGACTAATGCCCAGCCACTCACGGCTAAAAACTTGTTTTTCTGCTTTGCCGGCTTCGGTTATGTAATAATATTTTCTCGTTCTCAAACCATCAGAAGCTTGAATTTGGTATTTAATCAAGCCTTTTGTTGTCATATTGGTGAGCAACGGATAAATCGTGCCTTTAGGCACATTCCCTAGACCATATTCCGACATTTTTTTCATGATGCCATAACCATAATTTGGTTCTTTATCAAGTAGAATGAGCAAAAAGCCTTGTAAAATACCTTTTCTAAGTTGACTAGCTATATTTTCTGACAAGTCACTAATTCTCCATTCTACTTATGGTTTGTTAAGCATACCATATAACATTTGACAATTCAAACAACAAAATAATGACTCTGTCGGTTTTAGACTTGATATTATGAATATTCAATGATAAAATTAAAATAATTTATGAAAAGTTGAGGGACTTACTGTTGAACAAATAAGCTATTTAACGAAAATGACGGAAACACTTGTTAGCGGTGTAGACAAGTGTGCTGATTTTCGAGATTTGGTTTAATCGTTCATAGGGTGGGTCTTTTTAGTTGCCATCAAATTTACCATCTCGACAATCAATGAATAAATTTTTGATGAGGTGATTTATGATGGATATTGAGATAAAACATTTGTATTTTGGATTTGATCAACAGGGTACGCAACTTTTTTCAGATATCAATTTGAGGCTATCTACCCAATGGAAGTTGGGTTTGATTGGTCGTAATGGGCGTGGTAAAACAACGCTTTTACGACTACTGATGGGAGATTATCAATATGCTGGCGACATTAGTCAAAACAGCAAATTTACGTATTTTCCCCAGACAATTCAAGACTCACAGCAGATAACTTATAATATTTTGCAGGCACTATCAAACTTCGATTTTTGGAAAATATCACGTGAACTCACCTTGTTAGGATTAACAGATGATATTCTCTGGCGCAAATTTTCGAGCTTATCTGGTGGTGAACAAACCAAAGTTTTACTATCACTTTTATTTGTCGACGATACCAGTTTTCCATTAATTGACGAACCGACTAATCATTTAGACCAAGCATCACGACAACAAGTTGTTCACTACTTAAAGGAAAAGAAACAAGGTTTCATTGTAGTCAGCCATGACCGCAACTTCATTGACGAAATTGTTGACCATACCTTATCAATTGAAAAACACAAAGTTTTGTTGCAAAAGGGTAACTTTCAAGTATATGATGACCAAAAAAAGCAAACAGACGCCTATGAAAAAGAGCAAAATGATCAGTTAAAAAAAGAAATTAAACATATCAAACAGGTATCAAAAACTGTTGCCACATGGGCTCTCCAACGTGAAAATGAAACGAATGATTCTGCTTCACGCCGTCTCGCCAAGAAACAAGCAAAACGATCTAAAGCAATTGCTAAACGTTCTGAAAGCAAAGTCGAAGCAAAATCAGCGCTTTTAAAAAATATTGAATCAGTATCACCACTAACGTTAAATTTCACGCCAACAACTCACCAACAGTTACTCAAAGTAAAAAATCTACAATTAAACTATGACAAACCACTATTTGAACCAATTTCGTTTGAACTTAATCTCGGTGAAAGATTAGCTATTCAGGGTAACAATGGTGCCGGTAAATCATCTCTTGTACAATACTTACAAGATAATTTTGCTGGTACTGCAACTGGGAAAATGCAACACCCCCAAAGCCTAACCATCAGCTATCTCAGACAAAATTATGATGATAATCATGGCACACTAGCTGAGTTTGCCTTGGCAAATCATTTATCCTATGAAGATTTACTCAATAATCTTTTCAAACTTGGCCTTGAACGTCACGTTTTTCAAAATCGAATCGAACACATGAGTATGGGACAACAAAAGCGCATTGAATTAGCTAAGTCCCTTATGACGCCAGCCGAATTGTATATTTGGGATGAACCTTTAAATTATCTTGATGTTTTCAATCAAGAGCAAATTGCTAACATTATCAATCAAATACAACCAACGATGATAATTATCGAACATGATGCTAATTTTTTGGCAACAACGTCGACAAAAACCCTTCATTTACAAACGCCCGCATCAAAAAAGCCTAACATTTTAGACGACTAATATTGTCTAAAATGTTAGGCTTTTTAAAAAGTGAGAGCATGTTTGTTTCACGTGAAACATTACACACTACGCTTTTTGAAAATCAGATATGCAATACCATACATCAGTGCAATGTAGATTAAATAAGCTACAATTAACCCATTTTGTGATATGTGCATCGCTTGTTTCATTAGTTGAGGTGATAGTTGTCCGATATTAGACATACCTAAATAAATATTAAATGGATTCCATTTAAAAATGGCCGCTAGGTCAATCAACTTTACCGAAATAACACCGATTAGTGGTGTTGCCACAATCATCACAACACCTAATCCAATTGCTGCTCCAGAACTTTTAACTAAATTCGTAATCATCAACACTAACGCAGCCACAAATATCATTTGAATAGCTGTATCAAGCATGCCAATCCCCATAGTTTGCCAACTATTACCTGTATACCCAAGAGATTTACTGAAATCATACTTTGGTATAAACAAAGCAACCGCTAAGACAGTCCCAATAAATGCTGTGACAAACAAACCAATATAGACACTCAAGTTCAGCAACAGTTTACTTACAAAGACACTGCCGCGACTAAAGCGACGTGATAACAATGGTCGAATAGTGCCAAAACCAAATTCTTGGGATACTGATAAAGCAGTAATAATAATACCGGCCATTTGTACGTACAGTAGTGCTTGTCCCAAATTAATTACTGATGCTGGCGTTCTTTGTGATTTAAAAATACCAATAATAGCTATCGGAAAAATAAAACTCAAAATTAACCAAATATATAATTTATTTTGCTTAAAAGCTTTATAATACTCTTGTTTCATCAATGTTAACACGACTTATTCCCCCTTATCGTCTGCTGCCAGCATATCCAACAACGACTTTTCCAAATTCCCAGTGATGGTATTAAGTGTTAAAATTTTAAGATTAGCTTGATTAATCGCTGAAATAACTTCTTGCAAACTTTCCGCCCCAGTAATTTGCAGGTGCCCATCATCAATACTTGCCTGCCAATTATGCTCTTGAACAACTAGCAATGCTGCCTCATTGTCATTAGTATCAACTGTCCAGCGCACTTTATCGTGGCTAAAGAAATTAGACATCGTGTCTTTTTCGATAATTTTGCCATGATTAATAATCACAACATCATCAACCAATTTTTGTAATTCATCTAACAGATGACTTGATATCAAGAATGCTGTGCCCTCATCAGCCAAAGAGCGAATTAATTCACGCAAATCATGAACTGATTGTGGATCTAATCCGTTCATTGGTTCATCTAAAATGACCAGTTTTGGATTTCTAATCAGCGCAATTGCAATACCAAGACGTTGCTTCATCCCCAATGAAAAGTTTTTGGCCTTTCGTTTTCCAAAGTTATCGCCATCGATTTGTGTTTTATGCATGAGCATTTTAAAGTCTGCAGGCGATTTTGTATCCATTGCATACAACTTCAAATGTTCTAAGGCTGTCAAATTAGGATAAATTGATGGATACTCAATCAAATTACCAATTTTATCCAATGCTTGATGATTACTAAACGTCACAGGTTGTCCATCAAACGAAATTGTACCTGATGAATAACTCATCAATCCAGTAATCGCACGCATTGTCGTCGATTTTCCAGCACCGTTGGGCCCAATTAGTCCAACGATATGGCCAGCCTCAACCTCAAAACTAACTTGATCCATTGCGGCACGTGCCCCATATTTTTTGCTAACGTTTTTTACTTCTAATAATGCCATTATTTCCCCTCTATATTTATGCAACTAATTTGAATGTATTATCTTTCCCAAGATAACTTAGGTTTAAAAACAAAAATGAACGTGGTGATGCTTAAAATTGCTGGAAACAACAGTTTATCTAGCATACCACCACCGGCATTAAGCTGTAATACCAACATTGATAGAAAAACAAATATCACAACCGGCCATTTAAGATAGGTTAATCGTACCGGTTCATCTTCAGTATCAACACCAACATGCTCAACCAAGTAATAACTAATTGTCAATGCCACTAATGAAATACCGATAATAGCCAGTACCGATGTCATCAAATCGTTAATAAAATACTGTCTTGATAACATTTGATCCGCAGACGTGTGGGTGATAGCTTCAAACACGACGATAAGATAGATACTTCCTGCAACTTTTTGCCAGATAGGACCTATAACTAAGCTGACACCAAGAACTAGGCTAGCAAACAGTAAACTAAACGTACCATTGATAATATTACTTCTTAACGCATGCGTCCAATCGCTAGGTTGCATGGTAATCGTTAAAAGCAAATCAATCATAGCTGCAAATGCAATTGGTGCGATTATCAGCCAAAATATTTTACTCAACAATATTTGTCGACGTGACATATTTTGTGTGACTAACCAAGCATCAAGATGCCGTGTTTTATCATTATAAAAGGAAAGTAGTGCCGCAAATTGCAAAATAATCATTAATTGACTGCTAAGCTCACTTGCATTATCGCCACCAGAAGCTGTACCAGAATCAATAAAGTTTGTACCAATAATAATTGCCGACACTGCAATGCCCAAAAAAGCAATTAATATCAACTGAGGTGCTTTCATTTTGCCATAAATTTTTATCGCACGTAACATTACTCACCCTCCAATTCTTTTTGCCAAGCATGGGCTTCACTTGCAAAGCTAGCACGGAAAATGTCTTCACTACCAATAGGCAATTCTTCAATAAACTTAAAATCTGATCCGGCTAGTTTGATCCCAATGCTCTCATCGAAATCACTAAAGACAACCGTTACGATATGACCAACGTGAGCAATAATCGTGCCATTGTCACGCAAAAACGCCAACATTTCATCATTGTCATAGGCTACTTGATATTTTTTGATGTTGTTATTGTTTTCAATAGCAAACGTCATATTAATGCTACCGTCTTTCAATAATAAGATACGATCAACTAATGTATCAAGCTCTATTAAGTTATGCGAAGCAATCAAAACCGTCGTGTTATTTTTGTTCACACGATCGATAATCAATTGCTTAACTTGGTCTCTTATTAAAACATCTAACCCATCCAACGGCTCATCTAACAAAACATAGCGAGCGCGACTGGCAAAACCTACAATGATTGTAAATAGTGCACGCATGCCCTTAGAATAAGTTTGTACGCGTTTTTTACTATTCAGATTAAATTGCTTAATGCGCTCATCATACCAATCAGAATCAAAATCTTTGTAGGACAACGACAAAATTGATTTAATTTTGTTTGGTGTATAATGTGCCAACCAATTTTCTGGCATATCAACATAGAATAACTGATCATGCACGCTAATCGTCCGCACATAGTCTTGATCATCAAGCCCAATTCGTCCAAAATCAGCTTTCATTTCACCAACAATTGTTCGAAAAAGTGTTGTTTTTCCGGCACCATTACGACCAACAAGACCAACAATTTCACCTTCATTTAATTCAAAGCAAACATTTTTTAAGACTTGCTGATGCTGTATTTTTTTTGAAATATTTTCCAAAATCAATGTCATTGTTTCTCTCCGTACAATTCATCAATCCAGCTGTGAAGCTGATTCGGGCTAATTGAAACCCGTTTGGCTTCAATTGTTACTTCTGTTAGCTTGTTTTTGAGCTGTTCAACAAGTTCATTATCCGCATTTTCCCCATTTCTGCGAATAAAAGTCCCTTTTCCAGTTACAGTCTCGATTACGTTTTGCGCTTCAAGTGCTTTATATGCCTTGGCTACCGTGTTTGGATTTAATCCCTCAATTAATGCCATTTCACGGACCGATGGTAATTTTTCACCAATCACTAATACGCCGGCAGCAACTTGCGCTTTGATTCGCCACATTAACTGCTCGTATAGTGGTTGATTTCTTTGTATTTGCGCCATTTGTGAGCTCCCGATTAAGATTTGGTGCTTTAAGTAACCACACCACTGTCATGTTTGACTGAGTTTCATTCCCCATGTCCCCAAATGTACTACGTGTACTATGTTACACGGTACACTTAAATCTGTCAATTACTTTTTATCATCATACCGACTTGTTTTTTTAAGTTTACAGTTGTAAACTATAGATATGAACACAACAATATCAACAAGTGAATGGCAAATTATGCGTGTCATTTGGACGTTAGGAGAAGCAACTAGCAACCAAATTATCCGTATTTTGTGCGCGGAAACAGATTGGCAACCATCAACCGTTAAAACTTTGATTACACGTCTAATCAAAAAGGGCATTATTAGCCACAATGGCGCTGCCAGAGACCGTATATATACTGCAACCATTACGGAAAAAGTAGCAATGGTTGACACCTTATCTACAACATTGCACGAAATGTGTGCGATGTGCGTTGGTGATGCACTAGTCAATGCCTTAGCCGATACGCCATTATCTCAAACAGACATTAGCCACTTACAAGCTTTGCTGGCAAAAAAATCAAAAACTGCTCCGCCAACAATAGCTTGTAACTGCATACCAAAAGGTTGGGAGGCCTGCCACGATGACAGAGAAAAAAAATAATCACACAATGTCACAAATGACACATGAACACCACATGGATCATGACCACAATATGTCAATGATGGCCGATTCTGAGATAGATATGTCAGCCATGCCAATGCATCATCACGGTGCGGACATGGGTATGGCAGGCATGGACATGAATGATATGAAAAGACGTTTCTGGATATCATTAATTTTAATGATTCCGATTCTCTTTATCTCGCCATTTATGGGCGTCAATCTACCATTTACCGTTGTGTTCCCAGGCAATGCTTGGGTCTCTGCCTTATTGGCCGCCATGTTGTACGTTATTGGCTCACAACCATTCTGGGTAGGTGCGCGTCAAGAGTTACAAGCTAAAAAGCCAGCAATGATGAGTCTCATCACAATGGGCTTAAATGTCACATTTTGGTATTCTATTTATGCTTTGATTGCCACACAAGTCTTTCATCATCACGTAATGGATTTCTTTTGGGAATTTGCAACGCTTACCGTAATCATGCTACTGGGTCATCGGATTGAGATGTCAGCAACAATGAAAGCAGGTGATGCCACCGCTAAACTGCGAGAGCTTCTACCCCAGATTGCTCACGTTAAGCATGGCGATCATATAATGGATATGCCAATTACCACCCTTAAATCAAATATGGTGGTGCGCGTTTTGGCAGGAGAATCTTTTCCAGCTGATGGTATCGTAATAAATGGCAATAGTCAGGTCGATGAATCACTAATGACAGGTGAAAGCCAGCTCATTGATAAATCAACCGAGGCTACTGTATATGGCGGTACTATAAATGGTAATGGTACGCTAGAAGTTAAACTCACCACGGTAGGTGCACAATCATTTATTGGTCAATTACAACAGACTTTGCTCACATCACAAGATAAAAAATCACAAGTCGAAACACTCGCTGATCGTGTCGCATCGTGGTTGTTCTGGGTAGCGCTTGTTTTCGCACTTGGTGCCCTGATTATTTGGACGCCATTACGAGGATTTGGCTTTGCAACAAATATTGCTGTGACGGTCCTCGTGATTGCATGCCCACACGCACTTGGGCTGGCGGTTCCTTTAGTCATTAGCCGTACAAAAGCAATTGCTGCGGCGCAAGGCATCCTTATCAAAAATCGCAAAGCATTGTCGTCAGCTAATCAACTCCAATACGCGTTGATGGACAAAACCGGTACATTAACAACCGGACAATTCACTGTGCAACAACTTGTAGCCTATCAAGATGATCAATCTCATGTTTTGGCAATTATGAGTGCACTCGATCAACAATCAACACATCCGCTGGCGCAATCAATTATTAGCTATGCGCAATCTCAAGGCGCACCAACACTGTCAGCACAACACGTCGAAAACATAGCCGGATATGGCGTTTCCGGTATGATCGAGGACAATCACTACCTATTGGTGTCCGCACGATATTTAACTGAACATCATATTGACTTTGAACCACTAAACACAGACGGTTCTGTTTCATATTTGCTTAACCATGATAAGGTGATAGCTGCCATTGCACAAGGTGATAGTGTTAAAGAATCAGCACGCCAATTTATTGATGATTTACATGCGCAACATATTATTCCAGTTCTTGTCACAGGTGATAACGAAAAATCGGCAAAACGTGTTGCCCATGAATTAGGTATTGAAGCCATTCATGCTGGTGTGTCTCCTCAAGAAAAGATTGCCCTAGTTGCTGAATACCAAAAGCGTGGCGCTGTCATGATGATTGGAGATGGTATTAATGATGCACCAGCACTAGCGCACGCTGATTTAAGTGTCGCCATTGGCGCTGGTACCCAAGTTGCCCAAGCCTCCGCTGATACTGTTCTCATTACTAATCATCTGCCAAAAATCATCGAATTCATTCGTTTGGCAAAACATGGCAATACAAAGCAAGTCCAAAACTTGTGGTGGGGTGCAGGATACAATATTATTACCATTCCGTTAGCCGCCGGTGCTTTATCTTTCATTGGTCTCATGCTCAACCCCATGATTGGTGCTATTGTTATGTCTTTTTCAACCATTGTCGTTGCCTTAAATGCGCTGACACTTAAAGGGTAAAATATTAACTATTTAATCAAATATTAAAAATTACTATTTCTTTAATAACCACTTAATATAAACGTGTAGAATAGTAAGTGTTGATAATTTTATACCCATAAGGAGAATCTTACATGCGTAAGTATATCGCAGAATTTCTAGGCACATTCATGTTGGTTGGGATTGGAACAGGTAGTATCGTCTATTCTGCAGCTTCCACACAATCACCATTGACAGTTGCACTAGCTTTTGGCCTTGCTTTAGCAATTGCCATTTACACATTTGGTCCAATTTCTGGCGGCCACTTTAATCCAGCTGTTTCGTTGTCAATGGCTATCCAAAAAAGACTCTCATGGGTTGATTTTGGTGGTTACATCGTAGCTCAATTCCTCGGTGCCATTGTTGCTTCAGCAGCTGTTTATGGCGGTGTTGCCGCTTACTTGAAGTCTTCAACTGTTTCCACAGCATTATCTGGACAAACAATGACCGTCAGCCAATTCGTTTCTTATGTTGGTTTGGGTCAAGCAAACTATGCCACTGGTGAACGTCTTAACGCTTTTGCGTTTGAGTTCGTCTTGACATTCTTGTTCGTACTTGTAATCTCAATTGTTACAAAGTTGACTAATGTTCCAGCCCCATTGGTTATTGGTCTTTTCTTAGCCGTTTTGATTATTGTAGCCTTACCAATTACTGGCGGATCATTCAACCCGGCCCGTTCATTGTCACCAGCAATTTTTGTCGGTGGTAAAGCACTTAAACATCTGCTAGTCTATATTCCAGCACAGCTAATCGCTGGTGCTTTGGCAGCATTTGCCGCTAACTACTTCAACAAAACCAGTGATGAAAAAGCCGTAAAAGCCTAAATTTTATAAAGATTGACTAACATTGTCAATCTTTTTTTGTTTCTAGAAATAAACGTGTATAATGGAATTTATTGGTAATATTACACACAAGGAGAATTTTTCATGCGTAAGTATATCGCAGAATTTCTAGGAACATTTATGTTAGTGTTCTTTGGAACTGGTAGTGTTGTTTATTCAGCTATTACGACACAATCACCTATCACAATTGGTTTGTCATTTGGTTTGGCATTGGCCGTTGCCATTTATGCTTTTGGTCACATTTCTGGTGGGCACTTTAACCCAGCTGTATCACTGTCAATGGCGATTCAAAAGCGTTTATCATGGGTCGAATTTGTCGGCTATGTATTAGCACAACTGATTGGTGCTATTGTCGCTTCTGGTGCTGTCTATCTTGGCGTTACAGCTTATCTTAAGTCAACATCCGTTACAACTGCTTTATCAGGTCAATCAATGACAGTCAAACAATTCGTTACTTTGGCTGGTCTTGGTCAAACAAACTTTGCTGATGGACAAGGCTGGTACGCTTTCGCCTTTGAATTGATTTTGACTTTCTTGTTTGTTTTGGTCATTTCAATTGTCACTAAATTGGCTAATGTGCCTGCCCCATTGATTATCGGTTTGTGGTTAGCTGTTCTAATCATTGTCGCATTACCTATTACAGGTGGTGCTTTCAACCCTGCCCGCGCATTGGGTCCAGCAATCTTTGTTCAAGGTAAAGCACTTGGTCACGTTTGGGTTTACTTAGTGGCTGATCTACTCGGTGGTGCTTTGGCAGCATTTGCCGCTAACTTCTTCAATAAGGGTATTACAAAAGAAGCATAATGTTTTTACTAAAAAGAAGCTCATCACGAGCTTCTTTTTTATTGTCGCAATTGCCGTGGAAAGTCATGAGGCAATGGACCTGTAATCGTTTTAACGCCACCATCAAAGGGTAAAGGTAGTTCAATGGTAGCTGAATGCAGCATCAATCTTGTCATATGACGCCCACCATATAGGTCATCCCCAATTATTGGATGGCCTATACTAGCCAAATGAACTCTAATTTGGTGCATTCGGCCAGTATCCAAACGAATTCGTAATAGTGAGTTTTGATAAACTGTATGTACATTAGTCCAATGCGTTACAGCAAATTGTGCTTCGGCGCCATTGACAGCACGTTTCCTGTCGTCTTTTGCATCAATGCCAATTGGTGTTTTAATTATTCCCTGTTTTGTCGGCATCACACCACTCACCCATGCCAAATAAGTCCGCGTAATTACCTTAGCTGATAATAGCTGGTCAAGTATTGGCACTACTAAAGGCGTTTTTGCAATAATAACGGCGCCGGATGTAGCCCGATCAATTCGATGTACCATATAAGGCGACGCTTCTACATGACGCCTTTGAAAATCACCGGCAACGTAATTCAGCAAAGTATCATCTTCTGTGGGTGAATGCGGATGCATTTTCATCCCCGCTGGTTTATCAATCACCACAAGATAATCATTCTCAAATAAAGTTGTTACCTGCTGATTATACTTTGGTCGATAATTAGAACTACTCGTTCTAAAGTCGTCCTGATCAAACATCATTACTAAGACATCGTTAGTGGCCAAATAGTAACTAGTCGGGACCGTTCTGCCATTCACAGTGAAATGACGCTTAATTCTGAGAGCACCACGAATACGCTTTGGAATGAGCCATTTGGTCCATAAGGCTTTGACTGATTGCCCTGCGTTATGCGGTGATATAATAAATTGATATTGCCATGTTGTCATATGATAAGTGCCCACACCTTTAGTTGATTAGCCCCTAATTTGACTTTATTGTCATTTTAGTTATACTTAGATTATCTGGGGTGCCCTATGGCTGAGATATACCCACTGAACCTGCTCATGATAATGCATGCGAAGGGAGATATCACATTGTTTAGCTCATTAATGGCGCAACCTGTAAATTCTCTTGACGGTTGCGCTTTTATTTTTTGGAGATATGAAGTCTATGCAAAATTCTCGTTCCCGCGTCATCGCTGAAGTGGCTATATTTGCCGCCTTGGCTGTTGTTTTTGATTGTTTGACCCTATTTAAAATGCCACAAGGTGGCGCTGTAACCTTGTCACTGGTCCCAATATTATTTGTTGCGTACCGTCACGGTGTAAAAGCCGGTATGATTACTGGATTAATTGTTGGTATAGTGACTTTTATTTTAAATCCGTACTATTTAAATCCATTACAAGTATTTTTTGACTATTTCTTTGCCTATACGCTAGTTGGTCTCGGCGGATTGTTCGAAAACCAATTAAAATATGCACTCCGTCGAGATGCAACAAGGCAAGCAATGATACTCATATCAATTGGTGCCCTATTAGGTGGTATTGGTCGCTTTTTTGGTTCCTTTTTGGCTGGTGGTTTCTTTTACGGTGCCTTTGCCCCCAAAGGGCAAAATCCGTGGCTTTACTCACTAATATACAACGCAGCTTATGTTATCCCACAAATCCTGTTGACGATCGTTGTACTGATTATTTTGCTTCGCGTTCAACCAAAAATGTTCAAATAAAAAGCCAGCCATTATAACAATTCTGAAGGGAAGCTGTTATAATAACTGGCTTTTTCTCGTGATTGGAAACTCGCGTTTATCAACAACCCGATACTTTACTTTGCCAGATTCCAGATAGACGTACAACAATTGTGTCTCAGCGTCATCAAAATAACCCAAATTCACAACAACACGACCCTCATATTCTTCAATGCCTTGAAAGGCTTTTTTCATAATATGATGAATAATCATGGCACTTTCAAGTTGTTCATTAGCCTTATCAACAGCGTCATGAAGACTGTCACCATCATCTAAGTTTTGTTTGATTATTGCAACCTTAATAAACGCTCGAAAGCCATATAACCGAGATTCTTGTTCATCTTCTCGATCGATCGCTTGAACATATCCTTGCTTTTCCCAATAACGAAGTTGCCGTGTCGAAATATTTGTCATACGTGCTAACTCGCCAATACGGAATTGTAAATGATCAAGAGACGGCTTTTTAAAATTTTCTTTGTCAAAATTCATGTCTGTGCCTCTAGAAATAGTGTTTTTTGTCAACTAAGTTGCTAAACACCCCTAATATCTATTTAAATATAGCACATTCCTTTGTTAAAACAAAGCCTGCCACTGTTCTAAAATTGGGCCCATTTCAAAATCTTCTACTCGTTGTAATGAAATATCAGCGTAGTATCGTCGCTCTTTTTGAGTACTTAATAGTGGTTGAATAGCTGCTAACAAACCATCAACATCGCCATTCTCGACTAAAATACCGTATTTACCGCCGTCTAGTACCTCCGCAGAACCGGTATTTTTCATTGCGACAATTGGTAACCCAAAGCTCATCGCTTCAGCCAAAACCAATGGCAATCCTTCCCAACGAGACGTCTGTATGAAAATACTAGCATCACGGTAATGTTGTCGTAATGCCTCATCTTTTAGCCCACCACGATAAATAATTTTATCGTGCGCCGCATATTTTTCAATCAAGGTTTGAAAAGTTGCCATGTCTTCTGGTAGCCCATTACCTGCAATTGCCAGGCGCCAATCGTTTGGTAATTTTGAAGCCAATTTCACAGCAAAATCGATGCCTTTATGCTGAATCGCAATTCGAGCTGTAAAGGCAATGATATGCTGCGACAAATCAGCACGACCATTTGGTGTGATAGTCAACGGATTCCATATTTTGACGGCGTGCTTATTGTAGGATTTAAAGCCGGCCAAATCGTAGTCTGTTAACACAACAACAGTATCAAGTGCCCGCAAACCTGCTTCAAATTCAGTCTGCATATCAGCATAGTACTGGCTTTTGTAGGTCGTCACATTATTATGCATCCAACCAATTAACTGTGTATCAGGTAATTGTGGTTTCATAACGGCAGCAAAACTAGACAACAACCCACCTGCTAAAATAACTACATCGAATTCCCGTGCAAGATTAATAAAATCTTGAATTTGTTCAGCATATTTAATATAAGGCTCTGCATCGTTGGCTAAAGTTAACGGCCTCTTTGCTATGCGTAGCTCCGCTGATAGGGCATAAAAGGGTGGTAAATCAGAAAAGCTGTAATACACAACGTTGTGTTGTTGTGCTAAGGCGTTACCCACGACGGTTGTGGCACGCTTCATGCCCCCAAGACCAATGTTTTCAAGGGCAATGAGAATTTTGGTCATATTTTTACTCCAAACATCATTAATTTCCACTCCAATCATCTGCGTTTCGTGGTAACAATCTCGTGGTATCTGTCGCTTTATCGCGCGACTCTGGTGCGTCAGTAATGTAATCACTTAACGTTGATTGATTGCCATTTTTAGACAGTAAGCTTGTAGATTTTGTCCCTAATTCTTGGTTAATTTTTTTCAATCGTTTGACCGTACTATCTTTACTATAATCATATTTAGACGGATCAACTGCCTTAAAATCTTTTGGCGTATAAAAACGTAGTAAATTCTTTTGATTCAAATTATCTGACATATTCAATTTTTTGTTCACATAACTTTGAATCTTGTTGACTTTAGCCTGCAACTTTTTATCAGGATATTCAATCAATTGATTCGTTTTCGTATTCCAAATGCGTCCTGACAAACTGGCATATTCAGGTGTTATCCAGTCTTTATTGCGGAAAGCAACAATTTGAACGTGTTGCTTGCTTAATAAGTCTTGTCCAAATTGAATATAACGCTTAGTACTAATACCAAGTAAATGCTCCAAGGTAGGTGCGACATCAATTTCACCACCATAAGTATGATCAATATAACCATTTGTCATGCCAGGTATATGAACAATCAATGGCACCCGTTGCAAATTAGCATTGTCTAAATCATTCCAATTACTCTCATTTTTGCCAAGCACCGACGCCAAATAAGGCGCGTCAGTATTAGAAATACCATAATGATCACCATACAAGACAACAGCGGTATTGTCATATAATCCTGATTTTTTGAGATAATTAAAGAATTCCTTCACAGATTGATCAAGGTAATGGTTCGTGATGAAATAATTATCTACTAGTGTTGAGCCTGTATTTGAAGTCTGGAAATTAGGATCTTGATCCTGTGCATCTAGTGTGTAGGGGGTGTGGTTCGTCACTGTCAAATATTTAGCATAAAACGGCTGTTGCAAACGTTCTAGATAAGGAATAGAGTTTTGAAATAATAATTTATCTTTCAGGCCCCACGATGTCGCTTTTTTACCAGTAACATCAAAATAATCACCGGAAATCCAATTTTGGTAACCCATATGTTTATAAACGGTGCTGCGATTCCAGAAAGTCCCTAAATTGCCATGAAATACTGCGCTTGAATAACCAGCACGTTGATTCAAAATAGCAGGCATTGCTTGAAAAGTCTGATCATCTCCTAATTTAGAAAACAGTGAGCCTTGTGATAATCCAAAAGTAGAAGTCTCTAGCATATTTTCTGCGTCAGATGTCTTACCTTGTCCAACTTCATTAAAGAAATTATCAAATGAAACACTCGACTTACTATGATATAAGCTGTTCAAAAAAGGTGTTACTTCTTGACCATTAATTTTCAAATCAAGTGACATTTGTTGGAAACTTTCCAAATGAATCACAATGACATTCTTGCCTTTAGCTTTGCCATAAAATTCTGGATTAATCGCCGCGTAATTCTTCTTAATATATTTTTGAACAGCTGTCAATTCAGATGGCGTTGCACTTTTACGAACCTGACTAGTCTGGTATGTGTTAATCGCATCATAAATCGTGAATGGCCCAATACCCAAATATTTCACCATATATTCACGATCAAACTGACGTGTTAATAACTGTGGTCGATCAACATCTGCAAAAAACATATTTGCCACCAATACAAAAACACCAATGGTAAAAAGTTTAAATGGTTGCCAACGTTTTAATGGTCGCTGATCGAATTTAATTTTTCGAATAATCATCAAGCCAATTAAAATGACTAAATCAATCCAAAATAAAAAATCATGTATACCAAAAGAAATGGCGCCTGCTGCTTTACCACCTTGGTTAACCGTATTGTACCCCAACATGGTATTAATGGACATGAAATCTGAAAATTCTCGAAAATAGATAACATTCAAATACAACAATGTTGTCATCGCTGTATCAATGAGTAATAGCGCTCCATAATAAATTTGTTTGGGCTTGATGAATAAGGCCAAACTAAACAAAATCATGGTAAACCCAATTGGATTCAATAGCATGAGAATTACTTGTAATGGATCAGAAACGTGTAGCCAATCAAAATCAGCACCGTACGCCAAAATAGCTTTCAACGTAAATAAGACAACCAACCATGTAAAAAAACCAAGTCGTGTATTCAGTTGTGCTAGCCAATTTTTTGGCGCCAGCGTCTGGTGCCAAAATTTTTTTAAAAAATTTTTCATAAGTTTCATTATACCAATTTATATGGTCACTCGCTCTAAATATTGCTATACTTGTATCATGACAATAGAAATAAAACATCAAAAAGGGATTGGTCCAATACAAGCTGACGCCCTCATAATTAGAAAAACCGTTTTTGTCATCGAACAAGGCGTTGCTATTGCTGACGAGATGGATGATCCGTCGGCTGAAGAAGAAGCGATTCATATCGTAGCATATGTTGATGGTAAACTCGCAGCAACTGCTCGTGTTTTACCAGAGTCAGCAACGACTTGGCATGTTCAACGTGTAGCCACGCTTTATCCTGCGCGTGGCAAAGGTCTTGGTAGCAAATTGTTTGCCTATATTGAACAACTGGCCCCTGAATACGGTATCAAAACATTAGTATTAGGCGCACAAGTTCAAGCACGCGGTTTCTACGATCATCTAGGATTTTCAGCTTTTGGCGAAGCGTTTATCGACGCTGGTATTCAACATATTCACATGAAAAAAGCGCTGTCATAGGCGCTTTTTTTTGTGTTAAGAACGCCTCATATAAGCAATTTCAACTTTAATTTGATAAGGCTGCTGATCGTCAATGAGTTCACTTCTCGTAGCAACATGACTTAATCCGCCAGTCAGAACTACCGAAGCAACAGCCAAACGATAATGTGACAATGCTTGATCCGTTGGTGTCAGACCCACGCGAGATACAATCCCAAGTTCACGAGCCTGCAACTGATTGATGCCACCAAATATTGTCAACGTGCCACCAGTTTCTTGCATATCAAAATAAGGCAATATTGTCCCTGGATGATTGGCGTTAATCACTCCTTTTTGCGCAATAATTTGTCGCTGCGCCTGTTCACCCAAGTGACCATAGTCTTGTGCGATTAAATTTAAATCATTCATTTCATGAGCAACGATGTCAATGTTGGTTCTTTGCTGTAAATTACTGTCAATAACACCGTTCATAACGTCTTGACGTTCATATAGCCCGTTTGCTGGAATAATCACATTCGCTACGGATTGTGTCGTTTCTTCATGGGGTTGTCCGACAATTTGTTCTATTTTAGGCGAAATATCCCATTTCGTTGTTTTTTTTGTAAAAAAATACAACACATTTAAAATAACAAAATACAGTAAAACTAAAAATATTGCTACTAGTAAACTACCCCTTAGAACACGACCGTTTTCAAAAAAACGATATGCCAGATATAGTAGGTACCATACGCCAATGGCGCCTACTGCTGTGTAAATACGGCCTTTTACTTTAGAATTGGTAGTAAAATAACCAAGATAATGATTGACTAAGTCAAGCAATGTAAACATTATTGGCTGTCCTCCGAACTACTGGTAGACGTCGCATTAGAACTCGAACTTTGGCTCGATGATGAACTTGGAGCCGATGAAGATGTTGTTGTTGTACTAGATGATGGTGATGAAGTTGAAGACGAAGAAGGTGTAACGGATGATGACGTGTCACTACTCTCAGATGATGAGGTATCACTAGATGATTTATCGCGACTGGTCGTCGTTGTAGTTTTGCTTGTATCCATTGATGACGAAGACGTTGTACTAACCGCCCGTGATGATGCTCGCCCACCTTCTGTTGTACCTGTTGCAACGTTAACAGCCAAATTGGCCGCACTAATAGCAACAATCAGCGACACAATTGCTGATGGTGTCAAAAAAGGTGGTGTTCTATATTTTTTTGCCATAAGCTCCCCTCTATGCTGACGTGATTAACACCTAATAATAGGTCATATATCATTAACAGTATAATTACATTTTACCCGCTTTCCATCAAATAAACATAAAATAAATCCATAATTAAAACGAAAACCCGCAATCTCTTGCGGGCGGACGATATTTAGGAGATTTTATTTTAGGGAGATTGAGATTGGAGAGAAGTCCGTTGATTCGTTGTTTGATATCAACAACTGTTGATGTGTATAATATAGTCATTCAATGTTAAATGGAGATTAAACATGTCAAAATACAAAGCGTATTTTATTGATCTTGACGGTACAATATATCAAGGATCTAAAAAATTTGCATCGGGCAAACGATTTATTGATCGCTTAAAAGCCGCCAATATTCCTTACTTATTTGTCACAAATAATTCAACCAAAAGTCCGGCTGATGTTGCTGCCAACTTAACGATCAATCATCAGATTGACACAACTACTGACCAAATTTATACTAGTGCCATGGCCACTGCCGATTATTTGAAAGCGTTAGAAACCCCACAACAAACACGCGTTTTGGTAGTTGGCGAGATCGGCCTTGAAGAAGCACTTTTAGACGCCGGATTTAGTTTGGTGCAAGACGACAATGCGGACTTTGTGGTGGCAGCATTAGATCGAACATTTACATACGATAAGTTGATGTATGCAACTTTAGCTATCCAACATGGCGCTAAATTTATTGCTACCAATCGTGATACTAATTTACCAAATGAGCGCGGTATGCTTCCTGGAGCTGGCGCGATCGTAGCAGCCATTGAAACTGCTACTCAGGTAATGCCAACTGTCATCGCAAAACCTGAAACACCAATTATGACAGGTGCGTTGCAGAAACTACGAGTTGCCAAAGAAGATGTTGTTATGGTTGGTGATAACTATAATACAGATATTCTCGCGGGTATCAATACTGGTATCGACACGCTCTTAGTTTATTCAGGCTTATCAACGCACGAACAAATTAACCAAGTTGCAATCAAACCAACCCATGAAATCGAAAATCTAGACGATTGGCTTGTTTAATTGAAAATAAAAAATCACATCAAGATTATGATGTGATTTTTTTTAAGCTAATTCGCGTTTAGTAACTTTCTGGGCCACTTTTTTTGTTTTATTTGGGTGATAGAATAATAAGTAAAGAATTGCCGAGACAATCGGAATAACCGCTGATACCAAGTACAACTCACGGAATGAAAGTGCATTATGCAGAGCACCTAATACGTATGGACCAACACCCAGTCCCAAATCCAAACCAATAAAGTAAGTGGAAAGAGCTATACCAATTCGATGGCTAGTGACAAGTTTAAGTGTGACCGCCTGTCCATTTGACATAAATGTACCATAGCCTAACCCGATAAATGCACCAGACAGTAATAATACAAAGCCATTGTTCGCAAACGCTAAGATTACTAATCCAACCGCCAAAAACAAATAACTAGGGTACATGACGTAGTTTTCACCAAAACGGTCAAAAATTCTACCAGACATAGGACGCGTCAAGGTGACGATACCAGCATATACTACGAAGAAAAACGAGCTGATAGCCACTAAATGTAATGTCTCTGCATAAGAAGCTAAGAATGACAAAACTGATGAATAAGACAATCCCATTAAAAAGCCAATGGCAGCAATTAACAAAACTTTAAATTCAATAAAACTAGAAATTTTCCAAGATTTTAATTCAGCCAGATGTGCAGCGGACAAAGTAACATTATTAATCTTAACTGCAAACAACGCAACCATTGATACGCCAATTAATACTGTTGACAGAATGACGATAAATTGAAAACTTGTTGCGTTCAGTAGCAACAACCCGATGAAAGGTCCAATAGCCGCTGCCAGACTTGTACTCAAACCATAATAGTTTATCCCTTCGCCTTTGCGTTTTTCTGGGATAAACTCTGTAACAATCGCATTCAGTGCCGTTGAAGTCATACCGTAAGCAAAACCATTAAGCAATCGAACACCATCTAGAACACCTATCGTAGGAACAGCCAAATAAGCAACTGTTGTGATTAAATAGAGAATAGCGCCCCATCTGGCCACCCGCTTGCGTCCAATTAATTCGAGCTCTTTACCCATAATTAAACGCGCAATCAGTGTACCAATAATATATATTCCTGATGCAAGACCAGCTTGCCCAAAGGACGCATGCAATTGATCATGTGCTACCACAGCAATGATGACCATCATGAGATAATACACCAAATAGACAATAAAGTTGATGATCGTAATCGTTAAAAAGCCTTTGTTAAATAATTTTTCTTCCATTTTTCCAATCTCATTATACCTCAACACCTAACGACAAAAAAATGTCACTAAGTGGGCACAAAAATCGGACCGGATATTATATCATTCATGTCGCGCGAAACCTCGTTATTTTAACACCGCGCGCGTTTGCATGAAAATAATGTAAGCGTTAAGCCGTTGATTTAAGATTACCACGATTTCACAAAGTATGCAAAGTTTTTTTTATTTTCTTATTATATTGTCAAATAAGTTGACAATACAGTCTTTGATAATAAGGAAAAATAAAGATAGTTTGTGAAATTAATATTTTAAGTCACGATTTCTGAAAATAAATGAAAAAATTACATTGTGAATCATCAACAAAAAAAGTAGTGAATGTTATGCTCACATAACATTCACTACCCTCTCATTAGTGGGCCATCCAGGACTCGAACCTGGGACCTCTGCGTTATCAACACAGCGCTCTAACCAACTGAGCTAATGGCCCATATTTTGATGCTCTAACATCAAGCGAATGACGGGAATCGAACCCGCATAGCC
>NZ_VJYC01000039.1:0-1184 GCF_030400235.1 Leuconostoc sp. UCMA20149 | reverse complement strand
TGCTCTTATACTAAAAAAATGGACTATTTTTATTCAGTCCGTAAAATGAAAGTATAGGAGTATTTTTATGTCAATTCGTTATTCACAAGATTTTAAAGATTCACTGGTTAAACTTCACCAAGAAGGACGTTCACTTAAATCATTGGCAGAGGAATTTGGACCTTCAAAAGATTCTATTGCTATTTGGGTCAAGCAAGCTACCCCAGTCATGATTCAGGGTCGGTCAAAGACGTTAAAGGATGTCAAGCAATTAGAAAAGCGTCTCGCTATTTTGGAGGAAGAAAACGAAATTTTAAAGCGAGCGGCCATCTTACTAGCCAAAAAATAGTCCGTAATGTGGGATTGCCGCTAGTTAACCAATTTTTAGCACAAGGTTACGCGCTTGTGCGTATTTTAAGTGCACTTAAAATCAAACCTAGTACCTATTACAACTGGCGCCATTGGCAACCCAGTCGACAAGAAAAGCTTAGAGAATCCCTGAAACCTTATATTTTAGACGTTTGGAAAACCTTTAAATTTTATGGTTATCGTCGTATTGCTGCTTATAGTCAACTAAACAATGACTGTCCAAAAATATCTAAATATATGACACTCAAATTAATGCGTGAATTAGGGATTAGATCACGCATGCAAAAACGTTATCGCAAACCCAAAACTGTTGTGACGGTTGATCAAAAACCCAATCTGATTAGACACTTGCATGATTTGAGTGGTGTTTGGCAAACAGATATCACTTATATTCAGTTAACTAACCACAGATGGGTCTATTTAGCGACCGTTTTGGATCCTGAGAAGAGAAAGGTATTGGGCTATAAAATTGGCGATACAATGACAGCCGAGCTAGCCACAAGTGCCTTACAGATGGCGTTAGATAAGCATAGAAAGCCACTCATTATTCATTCAGATATGGGGTCACAATACACGAGTGCAGAGTTTAATATTAAATGCCAAAATTATGGCTTGAAACATTCATATTCACTCAAAGGACATCCGTACGATAATGGCCGTATGGAAGCGTTTCATTCAATATTGAAGCGTGAAGAGGTTTATTTGAAGGCATACCAAACATTAACTGAAGTCCAAGCAGCCATTGGTTGGTATATCAATTTTTATAATCGCAATCGTATCTCAAATGTCGCCTAATTAACTGAATAAAAATAGTCCAATTTATTGACTTCTGAGCA
>NZ_VJYC01000038.1:0-1248 GCF_030400235.1 Leuconostoc sp. UCMA20149 | reverse complement strand
AATTAACTAGCGGACTCAGTGGTGAGTTGTCGATATTGAACCGGCGACAGACCATTGAGTTTTTGTTTGATACGGTGATTGTTGTAATAATTGATAAAGTCATCAACGACCACTTTGAAATCATGAAATGATTCGTACTGTTTATGATGCACGATATTGGCTTTCAAAATATGGAAGAAGCTCTCAATCGGTGCATTGTCGACTGGTGTTGATTTTCGGCTCATGCTTTGCGTCATGCCAAAATCCTTTAACGTTTTAATAAACAGCGGTGTCTGATAATGGAATCCCTGATCACTATGAATAATAGCCCCACGATATTTTGACAATGATTTTAATGGCCGTATGACAAGCGCCATGGTTGGTGTTTTGGCTAAATGATACGACAGGACTTCGCCTGCATATAAATCGACGAACGCCGTCAAATAAGCTTTATTATGATCGTCCAACTGAATTTCAGTGACGTCTGTGACAATCTTTTGGTAAGGTGCGTCAGCTTGAAAGTCGCGTTTAATGACACGTTCGGCAATCCGCCCAACCGTACCGCGATATGAATTATAGCGACGCTTACGCGTGTTATACGTGGTGCTGAGGAGTGCGTTTTGACGCATAATGCGGAGCACGCGCTTGTGGTTAACCAAATAACCTTGGTCGTGCAACAACGTTGTCACGCGACGATAACCATATTCGTTTTGGAATTGGGGTGACTTAATCTGACGGATGACGTCAGCTATTTTGTGATCTGATGACGTGTTGACTGGATGCGCTTCCAGATAGTAATAGGTACTGCGTTTCAAGTCGATTAGCGTCAATAAATCATCTAATTTGAATAATTTAGTCCGCCTTAGTGACGTTACTGCCGTTTGTTTTTCTCGGTTCGTTGATCCACTAAGGCTTTTAATTTTTCTAATATCGCCACTTTCATCTTGAGTTGATAATTCTCTTGCTTTAAGTCAGCGAGTTCTTGTTGTTCGGGTGTGAGTGGATGAATGCGCTTGCGTCCCATAGTCGGTGGTCTGCCTTTCGGTTTAGGTTTTAACCCATTGTAACCGAAAATACGGTAAGCTCTCAACCAATTAGCAATCGTCGTGCTTGGAAAAACAGCGAAATAGCGCGCAGTCTCTGTCTGTGAGTGTGTTACACGATAATTCAATACGGTCATTTTGAATTCTGGTGAATAGACTCTGTGATTTTTAGACCCAATTGATCCAGTTATCAGAAACTCATCTCGCCACTCAGAGATTGCTTGGT
>NZ_VJYC01000037.1:0-1378 GCF_030400235.1 Leuconostoc sp. UCMA20149 | reverse complement strand
ATAGTATGACACAGTCAGATTTTGGCGTTGTTGGCTTAGCGGTAATGGGTCGCAACTTGGCACTCAACATTGAGTCACGTGGTTACACCGTTTCAGTGTTTAATCGGTCTCGCGCGCGAACAGATGATTTGGTTCAAAAGCACGCTGATAAATCATTTATTCCTAGTTATTCAATCCCTGATTTTGTACAATCCATCAAAGCACCACGCCGTATTTTACTAATGGTTAAAGCTGGTAAAGGCACTGATGATGTCATTGATGAGTTGCTACCACATTTATCAAAAGGTGATTTGCTCATTGATGGTGGTAACACTTTCTTCCAAGATACAATCCGTCGTTCAGAAAAGCTCTCACAATCAGGCATCAACTTTATTGGCATGGGTGTTTCTGGTGGTGAATTAGGCGCACTCGAAGGACCATCGCTAATGCCCGGTGGTCAACGCGAAGCTTATGATTCAGTGGCACCTATTTTGGAACAAATTGCCGCCAAAGCGCCTGAAGATGGTCGGCCAACGGTTACTTATGTTGGTCCAAATGGTGCTGGTCACTACGTCAAAATGGTGCATAATGGTATCGAGTATGGTGATATGGAATTAATCGCCGAATCATACGATATTTTAAAGCGTGTCCTCGATTTGAATGCCAATGATTTGGCCAAGACCTTTGCTGATTGGAATAGTGGTGAATTAAACTCATACTTAATCGAAATCACAGCCGATATTCTAACCCGCAAAGATGATTTAGGTTCTGACAAACCAATAGTAGACGTGATTCTCGATCGCGCCGGTAACAAAGGCACGGGTAAATGGTCATCACAATCAGCACTTGAAGTTGGTGCACCACAGTCATTGATTACTGAATCTGTTTACGCACGCTATATTTCAGCGCTAAAATCAGATCGCCTCGTAGCTGCTGATTTGCTAAATGGTCCTGATTTTACCTTTGATGGTGACAAAGACAGCGTCGCAGAAGATGTTCGTCAGGCACTCTACTTTGGTAAAATAATGTCTTACGCCCAAGGATTTGACCAATTAAGGATGGCTTCTGATCATTATGATTGGAATCTACCATTTGGTGAACTTGCGCAATTGTGGCGTGCTGGTGCGATTATCCGCGCACAATTCCTACAACGAATCACCGACGCCTACACAACTAAAAGTGATTTGCATAATTTGCTTTTGGATAGCTACTTTAAAGACATTGCTGAAAAGTATCAAGGTGCAGCCCGCCGTGTTGTGGCACTTGCTGTATCAGCCGGTGTTCCAACACCGTCGTTGTCTGCTGCAGTCGCCTATTACGATTCCTACCGATCAGCTGTTTTGCCAGCAAACTTGATTCAAGCACAACGGGATTACTTCGGCGCTCATACTTATGAACG
>NZ_VJYC01000036.1:0-1569 GCF_030400235.1 Leuconostoc sp. UCMA20149 | reverse complement strand
AATTGGTATACATTTGATTTTTTTATTCCGACGCTGTATAATTTTGTCTATTCCGAAAATGTAAGCGTTTTCAATAAAGGAGAATACTATCATCAAAACTAAATTATTCATTGATATGGACAACACTATCGTTGATACCTTGCCTGTATTAAATGCCGAAAATGATAAGCCGCATCCATATCAGTTTAAAAAACCAGATCAAATTCCTGGCATTTTTCGATATTTACCACCTTTACCTGACGCTATTGATAGCATTTATGTCCTGTCTCAATACTATGATATGTACATTTTATCAACGGCACCTTGGCAAAACCCTAGTGCTTGGGAAGATAAAATTAGTTGGTTAAATGATTTCTTTGGCAATCAGCCAGATAGCCCATTTTATAAAAAAGTTATTCTGACACACCAAAAAAATTTGAATAAAATTGCTGGTGCCATTTTGCTAGATGATCGTCCCTATCATGGTGCGCATGATTGGGATGACCCAAAATCAGATTCATTTTGGTTACAATATGGCCACGATAAAGAATTGGTATGGTCAAAAAATCTGGTTAATTTTTTAATTGAAGTTGCCAAATCCAATCACGACTCAATTCGCGATAAAATTTTTTCAGTTAATAATAATTATCACTATTCACTCCATCAAACAGATCAAACATTTAAAAAAGAAAGTTGGGAATAACTCATGACAATCGTTTCTGGTAAAGCAATCGTTCAAACAGCGCGTCAACAAGGATATGCCGTCGGCGCCTTTAATACAAATAATCTTGAATGGACACAAGCCATTTTGCGTGTTGCACAAGCAAAACAAGCTCCTACCATCATCGCTGCTTCGATGGGTGCCATTAAATATATGGGTGGTTTTGAAACCGTTGCTCATATCGTGCGCGACCTCGACCAATCATTTGGCATTACTGTCCCCATTGCCATTCATCTCGATCATGGTGATTACACTGCCGCTAAAGCTGCCATCAAAGCTGGCTTTACATCAGTTATGTTTGATGGGTCACACTTACCATTAGCAGAAAACTTAGAAAAAACACGTGAGATTGTAGCGTTAGCTCATGAACAAAATATTTCAGTTGAAGCTGAAGTAGGCAGTATTGGCGGCGAAGAAGATGGTATCATCGGCACTGGTGAAATCGCGCCTATTGACGATGCAGTTGCCATGATCCAAACGGAAATAGATTTTATTGCCGCAGGGATTGGTAATATTCATGGTCGCTATCCAAAAGATTGGCAAGGGCTAAACCTCGCTCATCTCAAAGACTTAACGACGACTTTAGACAGTATGACGCACAGTCAGGTACCATTTGTCTTGCATGGTGGTTCTGGTGTCCCAGATGATCAAATTAGAGCAGCTATTAGCATGGGTGTTGCCAAAGTCAATGTGAACACTGAAGCCCAGCTGGCATTCCATCAAGCGTTAAGAGACTTTATTTTAACTGATCAAGATTTGATTGGTAAAAATTATGATCCTAGGAAACTATTAGCACCTGGTGTCACGGCCGTGGAAACGAGTTTGGCAGAACGTCTGGCTGTTTTCGGTGCTTCATCACACTAAAAAAA
>NZ_VJYC01000035.1:0-1606 GCF_030400235.1 Leuconostoc sp. UCMA20149 | reverse complement strand
ATAAAACTTACTAACATTAAAGGTGAAGATTAATCTCGACGGAGATAGTCTTCACCTATTTTTGTTTTATTCTAAAATAGGTTGTGAAGCATAGGTCGTAAGGCTTTTTGGCACTAGATGTCGTAAATAAAAGTGGCCGTTTCACTGGCGTTACCACACAATTTGTTCTTAGTAAGTTAGACGCTAGACGTCGAGTATAGAAAATTAGATGGTGATGGCTACCAGTGACTGTTTCAATCAATTATTCTTTGGAGGTGCGCCCATGCACGCTGTTATTGGTATTGATGTTTCTAAGGCAACCAGCCAAGTTGCCGTCGCTGTTGATGGTAAGGTTGTACAGAATTTTAAGATTGCTCATGATGTCTTTGGGTTCAATCAGTTAAATACAGTCATTATGCAGTTTAATACGTTCCCAGATATTGTGTTTGAGGCGACAGGCATTTATTCGAGACGTTTAAAAACTTTCTTAGAGGTCCACAATTATCCTTATACTTACTTGAATCCTTTGACCGCTAAAAAACAATTGGATCAATTACGTCCTAACAAAAATGATCTTAACGATGCCAAGCATTTGGCAGAAACGCAATTCATTTTAAAGCGTGCTAAAAGCTACGTCCAGAAGCCAATTTATATGGAACTGCAAGACATGAGTCGTTTTTACCAACAGTTAAACCACGATATTGTGTCCGCTAAAAATCGGCTACATCGTTTGCTTCAATTGACTTTCCCAGAAATTGAAACCCTGTTTTCAACTACCGATAGCCAACAATATTGGGAGATTGTGTCGTTAATCCCTCATGCCGCAATGGCTAAGCATTCACGACAAACGTTATCAGATACGATTCAAAGCAGCGTCAGTCGTCAAATCGGTGTTGCGCGTTTAACACGACTCGTTGATAAACTAGTGGCGCTTGGCAGCCTATCAGCGCCTGCTGTTACCGTTGATTCGTATAATGTCATCGAAGTGCGTTATTATGCGCAGCGCTTAATTGCGTTATCTCAAAGCAAGGCCAATGTCTTAGCGACTATGGTTGATCAGACCAAAGATTTACCTGAATATGACATTTATCAGAGTATACCAGGATTTTCCGACAAAACAGTGGTTACTCTAATCGCTGAATTAGGTGATTTGCATCGTTTTGCGACTAGTAATAAATTGAATGCCTTTGTCGGGATTGACTTACGATTTAATGATTCAGGTGAGTATAAGAGTTCTGGTTTCATCACGAAGCGAGGTAATACAATCGCCAGAAAAGTGCTATTCAAAGCCATTGGTAACATTGCTAGTACGGCAACTTATGGTCATCAAAATCATATCAATGATTGGTATCAAAAGAAAAAGCAATCTTCAATGTCAAAGGGAACAAAGAAAATTGCTATTGGTGCGATGTCACGTCTCTTACGAACCATGCACTATCTGGTTTTGAATAACCAATTGTACGATTACGATACAGCGTCAAAGCGCTAGAATTGTACATTTATAAGCCTAACATTTTGCAAAACCAATGTGAAGACATCGGCTTATTTCAGTAGTACTTTATTATCAATTGCATCATAAGAAAAAGAAGCTAAATGCATTGAAACACTTGACTTCTGGTAGAAAAAA
>NZ_VJYC01000034.1:0-1691 GCF_030400235.1 Leuconostoc sp. UCMA20149 | reverse complement strand
AAATCTTGTGAATAACGAATTGACATAAAAATACTCCTATACTTTCATTTTACGGACTGAATAAAAATAGTCCATTTTTCTACCAGAAGTCAAGTGTTTCAAGGCTTTTGACTTCTTTTATTTTGAAATTTTGTTAACAATTAGCACTACTTAAATAAACCGCTGTCTTCACATCGATTTTAAAAAATGTTAGGCTTATAAATGTAGAATACTAGTGCTGTGATACAGCTTTGTAATCATACAGTTGATGGTTAATGACTAGATAATGCATGGTTCTCAGTAATCGCGACATGGCCCCAATGGCAATTTTCTTTGTTCCCTTAGACAATGAAGATTGCTTTTTCTTTTGATACCAATCATTAATATGACTGGGATGCCCATAAGATGCGGTACTCGCTATATTTGATATTGCTCTAAATAGAACTTTGCGTGCGGTGCTATTTCCCCTTTTGGTGATAAAACCTGTGCTTTTGTAATCACCTGAGTCATTGAATCTCAAATCAATCCCAACAAAAGCGTTTAGCTTATTGGCAGTACGAAAACGATGTAAATCGCCCAATTCAGCTATTAGCGACACAACTGTTTTATCCGAAAACCCTGGAATGCTTTGATAAATGCTGTATTCCGGTAAATCCTTAGCCTTATCTACCATAGCAGTCAGGATGTCACCCTTGGTACCATGCAACTCAATCAAACGCTTTGCATAGTATATAACTTGTGCAACATTATAAGAATTGGCAGCAACTGCAGGCGCTGATATCTGACCCATACTCATTAATTGATCGACTAATTTACGTAATCTCTCGTGACCGATATGCCAACTAATCCCACCTTGAATCGTGTCCATGAGTGCTTGCCTCGAACGTCTTGTAATTATTGCATGTGGCACTATTGTTAAGAGTTCCCAATAATGTGGACTATCGGTGGCAGAAAAGAGTCCTTCGATTTCAGGAAAGGTCAGTTGTAAAATGCGATGTAATCTATTTTTTGTACTGACAATATCATGATTAATTTGTTGATAAAAGCGGCTCATATCTTGTAACTCAATATAAATTGGATTTTGAACATAACTTTTAGCACGAGCTAAAATGAATTGGGTCTCAGCCAAGTTTTTAGCATCATTCAAATCATTTTTATTCGGGCGAAGCTGATCCAACTGTTTTTTTGCTGCTAAGGGATTGAGATAAGTATAGGGATAATTATGCCAATCCAAAAATGATTTCAATCGTCGCGAATAAATACCGGTCGCCTCAAAAACAATATCAGGAAATTCATTAAATTGCATGATAATTGTATTGAGTTGATTGAATCCCAGGACATCATGGGTTATCTTGAAATGTTGAGTTACCTTACCATCAACCGCCACCGCAACTTGACTAGTAGCTTTAGAGACATCAATACCAATAACATAGTGCATAATAGCACCTCCTTAAAAAAATATTTGAAACAATCACTGAAACCTCACGACCATTTAATTTTCTATACTCGACGTCTAGCGCCTAACTTACTAAGATCAAATTGTGTGGTAAAGCCAGTGAAATGGCCATTTTTTTCTACGACATCTGGTGTCAAAAGGACCAACGACCTAAGTTTCACTACCAATTTTAGAATAAATCCAAAAAAGGTGAAGATCATCTCCGTCGAGAATAATCTTCACCTTTAATGTTAGTAAGTTTTTTAGTATAAGAGCA
>NZ_VJYC01000033.1:1798-3284 GCF_030400235.1 Leuconostoc sp. UCMA20149 | reverse complement strand
AATACAAATCGTTATTTTCATCGCTTGTATGCAGAACTGTTAGGGGGTTATGAGTTATCTTATTTACAATATATGTCATTGCTCATTATCTATAAGAAAGAAAAAGCGAAGTTGATGGATATTGGCGAGGAGTTAGAGTTGTCCAGTAATACATTAACACCCGTTATTGATAGATTAGTTAATAAAGAGTGGCTCATAAAAGTACCTAGTGAATTGGATAAACGTGTAAAATATCTAAAAATATCTGAATCGAAACGCCCAGTTTTTGAGCACATACTGTCAGATGTTGCAGTTGTCCGAGATGAACTAGTGGTGGCTAGCGAAAAATCTGTAATTTCAATGATTACCGAAAATGAGTCTTTAAACAAGACATTACGGGCAATGATTTTATCGCACAATAATAAAATAGAGGAGAAAATTAATGACGAATTATGATGTGATTTTTATTGGTAGCGGACATGCAGCATGGCACGGTGCACAAACCTTAGCACGTGAAGGCAAAAAAGTTGCCTTGATAGAAGAAAATAAAGTGGCTGGGACTTGCACAAACTTTGGGTGTAACGCTAAAATTTTATTGGATGGACCAGCAGAACTAATTCATCATTTGCATCACTATCATGGTATAGGTATTAACGATACACCAAATATTATTTGGCCAGAATTGATGGCATATAAGCACCAAGTGATTGACCCATTGTCTGACGGCCTGGCGCGCATGCTTTCGGTAGATGGTATTGACATTATTGCAGGTCACGCTGAGTTTACTGGTCAACAAACATTAATAGTTAATCATGTAGTATATCAAGCAGATAAGTTCGTGATTGCTACAGGTCAAAAGCCCGCAAAATTAGCAATTCCAGGAGCTGAATTGCTACATGATAGCACCGAATTTTTAGAATTGCCTGAAATGCCAAATTCAATTGTGTTTATTGGTGGAGGCTATATCGCAATGGAATTTGCTTCAATTGCTCGTGCTGCTGGCAGTCAAGTAACCGTTATTGAATATGGTGATCATGCATTATCTGGTTTTGATAGAGAATATTCTCAAGAAGTTGTAGAAGATATGATTGATAGGGGCATACATTTTGATTTTGGACAACGTGTATCTCATGTTTCACTTGATGAAAAGCAAAAATATTTGGTCGAGACAGCTCAAGGTAAAAGATATAATGCTGACTATGTGATGGACACAACAGGACGCGTTCCTAACATTGATAATTTAGGTTTGAAGGCAGCGGGTGTTGAATATAATAAGGGTGGTGTTGTTGTTGATGACTATCTTAGAACTTCTAATCCTAATATTTATGCAAGTGGCGATGTCATTGCGAAAGCTATACCACGTCTCACACCCACTGCTACCTTTGAATCACAGTATATTGCAAAAAAATTATCGGGTGATTCAGATCCCATTAAATACCCCGTAGTACCGTCTATTGCGTTTACACTTCCACGACTGGCTCAAGTGGGGATTTCAGTTGATGATGCT
>NZ_VJYC01000033.1:0-1510 GCF_030400235.1 Leuconostoc sp. UCMA20149 | reverse complement strand
AATGAAAGCAGCGATTATAAAAGAATATGGTGATGTTACACAACTTGAAATTACGAATACCAATAAACCTGTTGTCAATAATGATGAAGTTTTAGTTGAAAACGTGGCTACGAGTATCAATCCCATTGATTACAAAGCACGTCAAGGTCTACTTCAATCAATGTTTAACTGGCAATTTCCAGTAATTTTGGGATGGGATGTAGCTGGTAAGATTGTTGCCATCGGAGATCAAGTAACAGATTTTAATATAGGAGATGAAGTTTTTGCTCGTCCAGATATTGATCCTCTTGGTTTAAACGGGTCCTACGCAGAATATACTGCTGTTAAAGCTGACAAGTTAGCTTTAAAACCTAGCAATATTAATTTTGAACAGGCCGCTGCGGTCCCTTTGGCAGGCTTAACAGCTTTGCAAATGTTGAGGCAACTTAATTTGCAAGCAGGACAAAAAATATTGATTCAAGGTGGTGCAGGAGGAGTCGGAATTTTTGCGATTCAATTAGCCAAACAAATGGGTGCTTTCGTTGCTACTACTGCGAGTGCTAATAACAGTGAATTTGTTGAATCATTGGGCGCTGATTTAGTGATTGACTATCACAGAAATAACATTGATGAAGTACTGTCTAATTATGATGCTGTGCTTGATACCGTAGGCGATATTGAACGTGGTGTTAGCATACTGAGGAGCGGCGGACATTTTGTGACAATTTCAAGTTCATTAACTGATGATCAAAAAGCAATATCGGATAAGCACGTCATGGCAGGTTGGTTACAGCCTAATGGTGAGGATTTAGCGTTATTAGCTAACGAAATTGAGAGTAATCATTTGAAAGTCGTACTAGACAGTACTTATCCGTTTACTACTGACGGAATCCAATCTGCCCAAAAGCGTATTGAAACACATCATGCCCGTGGGAAAGTTGTTGTTAAAATAAAAGATAAAGCTTAAATTTTTAAATCAATAAGGAGAAATATATGATTGGAACTATTTTAGTTATTTTCGTGGCTATCGAGGCCATTGGTATCATGATTTTAGAAATGTTTGGCTCATCGGGCCAGCAGGCTAAAGCATTTGAATTGGAAGAAGCTTTTGTGAAATTACCAGGAGTCAAAACTTTATTAGCAAATCAAGGTATATATAATGGACTTTTTGGCGCCTTGATTATTGGAACAGTTTTGCTTTTGACAAGATCACAACAATTAGTAATGCTAAGGTTAGAAATGCTTTTTGTTCTGCTAGCGGCAGTCTATGGTAGTCTCACTGCAGCCAGAAAAATTATTATTATGCAAGGACTTCCTGCTGTTCTTGCGCTTCTTTTGCTATTTTTTTAATATATGTATTATTTAGAAAATAAATGTAAGATGAATGGAACAATACTCTGAAAAAATGAACTTTGTCATTTATGTACAGTAGCTTAAATTGTAAGTTTAGGATTGATAAATTATAATCGTTCTTTTGACGGTGCAGATAAGATTAAATTATTGATTTATTAACAACGGAGCATTGGCACTT
>NZ_VJYC01000032.1:0-3302 GCF_030400235.1 Leuconostoc sp. UCMA20149 | reverse complement strand
CATACCAAACATTAACTGAAGTCCAAGCAGCCATTGGTTGTTATATCAATTTTTATAATCGCAATCGTATCTCAAATGTTGCCTAAGTAACTGAATAAAAATAGTCCAATTTATTGACTTCTGAGCACTCCTTCAGATGTTCCCTTACGAATAGTATTTTTATTAATTCTTCCAATAACTTGTTGCGTTTGTGCATCAACGTCGTTTTCTTTAGCCCATTCTCTGAACTCAGGTAGCTTAATCAGTTTTTTCGCTTGAATCGATACATCGTTGAATAATTTGGTAGCATGCTCACTATCATAGCTTGCAACAAGAAAATCTTGAGATGTTGCTTCAGCAGCAACCATGAAATAGTAAAAATTCATCAACATTGAAGCAATAAAAGTTTTACCTTGACGTCTTGCTTCACTGAAGTTAACTGTGGTAAATCTAGTCCCATTTTCTTCTGTACGCCACCCCAGTACACTATCTAATACAAATGATTGATATATGGTTTCAAATTAACTTTAAAATTATCAGGATTAGGAAGCATTCGAGTAAAATTTTCAATCATTGTGACGTAGTCAGTATCATAATGATAAGGAAAGTCACTATCACGTTGTCTTCCTAAATCTTGTAAATGTCTAAAACAAGCTAATTGCGCATCCCTACCAGTCACATATTTACTAGTAAACAAAACGTCAAAAGCATATTGGGTAGCTGGATCATTATATTTATCTAGATAACGTTTATATCTTCGTTTTTCCGATTTAACAGCTTCTTTAATATCTGTCAATTAAATGTCTGCACCAAACTTCACCAACCTTAAATCGTCTTTTTTGTTTTCAGCAACGTTAATTTCACTTGGGACTAGTTGACCAGACCTTGCATCAAATGACAAACCTAAGTCAACAGCTAATGATTTCAAAGTCTTGATACTATCATTCATTATTGAATAAGCCGGATTTTTCTTTGAACGATCATATTTCGTCTCTTTTCCTACGACTACTGCTTCACCTGTTTCTTCGTCGAATTTTTTTTTATCAACTTCAAAACTAACGAATATGCCATTCTTTTGTACATCTGTTTCAGCCATCCGATATGTACCGTACAATGAACAAAAAGCTTCCAAATTAACTGTATCAATTTGTTTAATTGTTCCAAGGCGCTTTAGTTCCGGAACTAACTTTCGCCACAGTGTCACACCATAACCATCCAAATGACGAGGAGGGTTGTCTTGTAGTTCAGTAAGCTCACTTTGTTTTTCTTGGAACTCTAAATTACGTTCGCGTTGGTCTGCTCTGACAGATTCATCAGTGCTAGTCGTCCGTTTGCGACCTGAATTACGTTTATTTACCAAACAAACACCCCCTTTCATCAAAAGTTTGTGGTATACTAAATGCATATTTACAACACGTTAAACGTTGATATAATAACGTTTCAAATTTTAAAATAGCCCATTCAAAAATTTTTGATTTCTGCATTTACGAAAAACGAGGACGCCACCTTGTGACGCTCCCTCCAAACAACCCCACCCGGGGGTATTTTTTTATTTTGGTAGTTTTCAAAGATAAATCTGCCACTTTGCAACATCTTTAGCACTTTAAAAATGTCTTCCGGTCGACCTTCTGTTGACAACATCTCACTGATTTTTATGTGTTTAAAGTGGAAAGCGTCAAAATTACTGTTTTTGGTTAGGAAATGAATATTAACAATCACAAATCCATAATCAACAATCAACTTGTTACGAGTTCGTTTGTATGGAACATTTAGCAAACTAATTTTGTTTTCTAGTTCTTTGTTTGCATTTGTTCCATTAAAACAAACAACAACATCATCTATTACTTCTTTCATAAATCATCTTTCCTTTCATCATGACGTTTAATCGAATCCAATATCCATTGTCTTACTTTATCCTTCCCCCATGACTTGCTAGTGTCAATGTTCTCTAGGAATAAGCCATCAGTATAGACATCATCTTCAAGCATACCCTTGTACCAGTGGCACCTCTTGCATATCACCCATAGGTTATCCTTATCAAGTTGCTTACGCTTATCTATCTTTCTGGGGATGATAGGATCCACAACTAAATAACCTTTGGTTGTACTTGTACGTCCACAACACTCGCATGTGAACATAGCTTGTTGCTTGAGTCCTGCTGTGATAAATGTTTCCACGTTTTGTTGTGGTAGAACTCATTAGCTTCTTTGTCACGCTTATTAGCGTTGTACTCACGTTGCTGTCGCTTGCGTTCATAAGATGACTTAGGCTTGAACTCTGGCTTAGGTCGATACATTGCCTTGTGTATCTCACAGTATGAATTGTCTTGCTCATAAGGTGTGGTATTATGACAGTCAGGCTTACGGCATATCTTTACTCTAGCCATACTTACTCCTTAAATTTATGTATACAAAAAGCCCAACTCAATTTACTGAGCTGAGCTGAGCTTACATCACTTAAACAAACTCCAAACACTTTTGGTTGTCTTGTGATAAACGCTATTCTTAATTGACTTACTTGGATTAGTTATGAAGCCAGTTCCTTTCTTGCCATAAGTAGGATTGATCGCTGACTTAACGGCTCGTTTGGCACGTCCGGTTGTTCTAGCGCTGATAGACTTTTTGATTGACGGTGTTCTCATTCCAAACTTCATATACTCATACCTCACTTTATGACTACATTATAGTTCTTTTGAACGTGTGTAACACAGTAATTTTATCTCGGTGTACCTTGACGAAACCCTCTATACATTGGACGCTCACTAGTCAAATCCAGATAGTTAATGTCAAACTCTTTGTGACCTTCAACCGCTGTGTCAGTGTTCCAACCAACCTTAATACTAACCAATGGCTTATCTTCTGCACCGTCACCAATCAGTTCACCATCTACCCACACCTTTGGCACATCACGGATATCATCAAATTCAATGCGAATGTGTGGTTGTTTCGTGTCTGGTGTTGCAAGAGATTTTTCAATAATCTTACGATTGATTTTATTGATTTCATCACGTGATAATTCTCTGATTGATTCAGGTTTAAAACTGCCGGCTTTAATTGGTTCAGCTTTCAACTCATCACGCTTAAGAATATAAACGCCATGGTCATCTACACTCTCAACCGTATATCCCTTATCAAGCAGTATGTTTAACGCTTCAACACCTGCATAATCATTTACTAGAATTGCTTTTTTCATGTTATGCTCAGAAGTCAATAAATTGGACTATTTTTATTCAGTTAATTAGGCGACATTTGAGATACGATTGCGATTATAAAAATTGATATACCAACCAATGGCTGCTTGGACTTCAGTTAATGTTTGGTATG
>NZ_VJYC01000031.1:0-2500 GCF_030400235.1 Leuconostoc sp. UCMA20149 | reverse complement strand
ATCACCCTATCTTGCCAAGCTTCCCAACTTGTTCTGCTATAAAACACTTTTGTAACTCTTATATATCAGTCCTACAACCCCAACATGCAAGCACGTTGGTTTGGGCTCTTCCCCGTTCGCTCGCCGCTACTGAGGGAATCGATTTTTCTTTCTGCTCCTGCTGCTAATGAGATGTTTCAGTTCACAGCGTATTCCGTCAAATATCCTATGTATTCAGATACAGACAACTCTTACGAGTTAGGTTTCCCCATTCGGAAATCTCTGGGTCATAGCGTACTTACCGCTCACCAAAGCTTATCGTAGTTAGTCACGTCCTTCATCGGCTCCTAGTGCCAAGGCATCCACCACGCGCCCTTATTAACTTAACCTAACAGCCGAAACTGTTGTTTAAGTTTATGAGTTGGTCATTTTTCAGACCTGCGATTAAACCGTTCTTTATTAAAGAACTTTTTTGTGTTGTTTCTCGGTTCATTTATTACAATCTTACGATTGTTTTTAAAAGAATTTGTTACTATTCAGTTTTCAATGTGCAACCTGCTAGCCTTGCGACTAGCTATGGAGAATAGCGGGATCGAACCGCTGACCCCCTGCTTGCAAAGCAGGTGCTCTCCCAGCTGAGCTAATTCCCCATAGGATCACTTCTGAACATGATACCTATTTTAGTATCACACTCAAAACTAAACAAAACTTTGAACTTCACGAATTGACATCTAAGTCACTGTCGCTTTCCGATTATCCTTAGAAAGGAGGTGATCCAGCCGCAGGTTCTCCTACGGCTACCTTGTTACGACTTCACCCCAGTCATCTGTCCTGCCTTAGACGGCTCCTTCCTAAAAGGTTAGGCCACCGGCTTTGGGCATTACAAACTCCCATGGTGTGACGGGCGGTGTGTACAAGACCCGGGAACGTATTCACCGCGGCGTGCTGATCCGCGATTACTAGCGATTCCGACTTCATGTAGTCGAGTTGCAGACTACAATCCGAACTGAGACGTACTTTAAGAGATTAGCTCACCCTCGCGGGTTGGCAACTCGTTGTATACGCCATTGTAGCACGTGTGTAGCCCAGGTCATAAGGGGCATGATGATCTGACGTCGTCCCCGCCTTCCTCCGGTTTGTCACCGGCAGTCTCGCTAGAGTGCCCATCTGAATGCTGGCAACTAACAATAAGGGTTGCGCTCGTTGCGGGACTTAACCCAACATCTCACGACACGAGCTGACGACGACCATGCACCACCTGTCACTTTGTCTCCGAAGAGAACACTTCTATCTCTAAAAGCTTCAAAGGATGTCAAGACCTGGTAAGGTTCTTCGCGTTGCTTCGAATTAAACCACATGCTCCACCGCTTGTGCGGGTCCCCGTCAATTCCTTTGAGTTTCAACCTTGCGGTCGTACTCCCCAGGCGGAACACTTAATGCGTTAGCTTCGGCACTAAGAGGCGGAAACCTCCTAACACCTAGTGTTCATCGTTTACGGTGTGGACTACCAGGGTATCTAATCCTGTTTGCTACCCACACTTTCGAGCCTCAACGTCAGTTACAGTCCAGTAAGCCGCCTTCGCCACTGGTGTTCTTCCATATATCTACGCATTCCACCGCTACACATGGAGTTCCACTTACCTCTACTGCACTCAAGTTAACCAGTTTCCAATGCCATTCCGGAGTTGAGCTCCGGGCTTTCACATCAGACTTAATCAACCGTCTGCGCTCGCTTTACGCCCAATAAATCCGGATAACGCTCGGGACATACGTATTACCGCGGCTGCTGGCACGTATTTAGCCGTCCCTTTCTGGTATGGTACCGTCAAACTAAAATCATTCCCTATTCTAGCTGTTCTTCCCATACAACAGTGCTTTACGACCCGAAAGCCTTCATCACACACGCGGCGTTGCTCCATCAGGCTTTCGCCCATTGTGGAAGATTCCCTACTGCAGCCTCCCGTAGGAGTTTGGGCCGTGTCTCAGTCCCAATGTGGCCGATCAGTCTCTCAACTCGGCTATGCATCATTGTCTTGGTAGGCCTTTACCCCACCAACTAACTAATGCACCGCGGATCCATCTCTAGGTGACGCCAAAGCGCCTTTTAACTTTGTGTCATGCGACACTGAGTTTTATTCGGTATTAGCATCTGTTTCCAAATGTTATCCCCAGCCTTGAGGCAGGTTGTCCACGTGTTACTCACCCGTTCGCCACTCACTTGAAAGGTGCAAGCACCTTTCGCTGTGCGTTCGACTTGCATGTATTAGGCACGCCGCCAGCGTTCATCCTGAGCCAGGATCAAACTCTCAATTTGAAAATTTGAAGATTGCTCTTCGATTAAACTGACGATTATTTCGCTATATTCTCTATAACGCTAATCCGTTTATTGTTTGTTACGAATTGACTTCGCAAATTTGTTTTTGTTACCTAAGTAACAGCCACAGATTCGTTTGTTCAAAGTTTTGTTCAGTTTTCAATGTGCTACTTATTGCCCCTTGAGACAACTATATTATCTTATCAC
>NZ_VJYC01000030.1:0-5581 GCF_030400235.1 Leuconostoc sp. UCMA20149 | reverse complement strand
TATAAGCCTAACATTTTGCAAAACCAATGTGAAGACATCGGCTTATTTCAGTAGTACTTTATTATCAATTGCATCATAAGAAAAAGAAGCTAAATGCATTGAAACACTTGACTTCTGGTAGAAAAAATCCTTAATGATTACTCATAAGGATTAAAGGCATTAAAGTCTGTGCTTTGATTAACGGCTAACCGACCAATATAATCAAGACTACTAATTTGATTGTCACTGGCTAAATAAGTGATATTAAAGTAATAATAGCGTGTTTCACCATTACCAACATCACTATCATGTTTGGCATTCACCGCAACACCAACCACACCACTAGTCTGATCATCATTAGTTGTTTTTGGATAATAAGCAACCTGAACCACGCTAGACTTCAAACCATTATTATCAATATAATCATCTGTGCCACCAACTTGTGGGAATAAATAATCATTGGATAAAACTTGACTGGTCGCTAATTGCGCTTGCTGAATTTTCTTTGTGCGTTTTTTATAATCGGATCCAGATGACCAATTATACGCAAGATTGAAAAACTGTTGACTGGTCTCACTAGCTTTCGTAATGGTACTTTTGGCAACTATCTGCTTCACTTTTTGCTGACTAGTTTTGACACTGCTTTGTTTTTGCTTTAATTGCTTAGCTTGCTTTTGCAAATGTGATAAAGTTTGTTGTTGTTGCCACATCAGTTGACCAAAGCGTAAACTACCAAGCACCAACACAACTAATAGGGCATAATAACCAATTTTTGTTTTACGTGTCATTATTGATCCCCCATTGTCAGATTGCCTAGCGTCAATGAAATCACCTCATTACCCTTTTCATTTAATTGTCCTAGTAACTGATAATTTATTGTCCGACTGCCATTAGTTGCCTTTAAAGCACCAAAAAATAATAGGCTGTCTCCTTGTTGGCTAAATAGCAATTGATTATCCGAGACATGCCATTTTTTAGCTTGTGCTGGATCACTCTCTAACTGCCCTAAAAACTGCTTAACAAATTTTCTAACTTTATCATTTGCCACCTTTGATAAGACTTGTTTGTCTGATACATAGCCTGCATTAAACAGAGCATTAACGGTAGCTTTTGGTTGGCTATCATCTGGTAATTTATTATCATTAGCGATTACTTTTGTCATCGTGCCACTACTAGTCGTGACCATTTGTGTCGCAGATAATTTAGCAACGGTGGTAGTTGCTTGTTTGATTTGTGACTTTTGAAATTGTGTATAAAAAAAAGCGCCAATCAGGAAGAACCCAATAGCACTTAACACTTTAATGCTAGTGTTTGTCATTTTTAAATTTTAATATCCTTTCCATACCACTCTTGTAGGATCATATAATCAGCGTTGAACTCGAAGGCAAATGGATATTTTTTACCAGTATCTTTCACAACAAAATAGCCTTTCGCAACAAATGAATTGCCGTCCTTTTCCCACTTTGTTGTCAGGTTTTCTATTTCATGCTCTTTGAAAAAATTAAATGAAATAACATTATTGTCCCCTGAAAGACCAACACTGTTATAAACCATTCCAGTCATTGTACGATCCCCAACCTTTTTTCCGTCAACATAAGCAGGGTTATTATCAACATTTTCAATGTAACGACCATCATCATTCATTGAAAATGTTTCATAATCAATACCCTTCATCACTTTAGCTTGATTTATTTTTGGCAATTTTGAGCTACTAGACTGTGAGCTAGTTTTATGTTGTCCTGTCATTACAAAGGCAATGATAATAATCAAAATGACTAACACGCCCCCAATAGATCCTAATGTCAACGCTGATTTTTTATTCATAGCTCTCCAATCAATTGATTTATTCTCTCACAATTTGTGCCATTTGTTCATGTGTTGGCTTCACAATCCGTTTGATAACTGCCCCTTTTTGTACTACTAAGACAGTTGGTGCCACTTGAACATGATACTGTTCAAAATATTGTCGTGTCGCTAAATTCATGTAATCAACGACAATAGTTGCCTGATTATTTTGATCACGCATTTTTTGTAATTTATTGACATCACCCGTCAACTTCTCACAGGTTGAACACCCTTTTTTATGAAAAACGATCACGGTTTTATGTTTCCTAAGTGTTTGATGAAACGCCGTTTTTAATTGATCATTTGGTGTATCATGATACTGATTATGATACCATAAAAACGCCGTAGTCACTACTGCCACAACGATTGTAGCGATTATTATAAACATTTTTTTCACAAGTTATCCTTTCCAAATTTATTCTTTAACTGACTGACTTTATCATCACGTAACTGTTGCTTTTGTACCTTTTGCTTATCACGTTCAGCTAACAATTCACGAGCTATCTTATCACGATTAACTGTTTTTTTCTGTTCATTAGCAATTTCTTGACGTTTTGGTGTCTTTGATTGCTCAAAGTTATTATGGTTATCAGGCACTTTACTAAGTGTCTTAGGTTGTGATTGTGTCGCTGGATCACCATATAATTGACGTTTAATTGCTTCACGCTTTTTAGCCACTTCCTGTTGACTATCTGAACCATTATCCTTACTTTTTGGATTATTGACACGAATATTAGGTTGTTTAGCTTCGAAATTTGATTTTGGTAAATGAACACCGTCTTTTTCAACCGTTCCCTGCGTTGGATCATCAGACTTTTTAGAATCTGTTGGCTTTTTAAATTCATCAACCGTAAATGGTTTCTTATTTTTATCTGACAATTTTTGTGTTTTTGCCTGCTCTTTGCCTAACAACTGATCACGAACACGAGAAAGATTTTGTTGTCGTTTTTCCTCTGCCTGTTTGGTTTTCATCTCATCACGTACATCACGCCTTTGTGACATACGTTGCATTGGTCCCATTTGACTAATTTTTTGACCAACGCTAGACTGATTAATACTCTGCCCCTTTTCACGTAGATTAGATAAGCGCATGGCTTGTGGCATTTGTCCCTCAAGCCGTGAGTAACTAACTCCAACAAATTCAAATAGCTTTCCACGATACTTATAAACGATAAAGACTAAGAAAAAGAATAAGAGTGCGTTAACTGCGTATGATCCAAAATTAGTCGCTGGGATAAAACTATCAGTGAATGTTTGTAAAGCCCCGACCAAAACAATTAAAAAACCAGCCCCAATTTTAGCAATACCCCACATGATTGTTGCACCAACAATTTTATAGCCGTTACGGGCAAATTGTGGGAATAGCGCCATAACCAAAACAAAGGGTGACAATAGATACAAAGCCAATTCAATGACCATAACAAAGATATTAAACAGAGCCACTGCGTCATAAGGCATAGCATTCACAACTGATACCACGATTGCAACTAGACTCATACCTGCCTCGTTGAATGAATTATTCTTACTCAATGCCGGAACTTTACTTTTTATTTGTGTAACCGTAGACTGAACCTTATCTTCATTACGATTAGTGTTAGTAGAAATAAACTGATAAGGATTTTGATTTAATTTTTTTATAACATCATTCGCAGTTGCTTTCCCATAATTCATCAAGAAATAAGGGCGTTCAATAGATCGTTCAAAATAACCCACTCTTAACGTGTCCCTTGGTTTAACATTATCATTGCTATTGCCAATGACCTTTAAAACCTGTGCTTGCCCTGCGTCACTAGCTTGATTGATTTGATTAAACAGCTCATTACCATTACCATACCAAAGTGTTGACACTAACAATATCCCAACGAAATTGACGACCATTCTAACCGCTGACGACGTACGACCACTAGCAAAGTGCATGAACCCCATAATCGCTAAAACAATCAAAGCTAACCCACCAAATAAGACTTTACCCTCATCAAAGATAGATTTTACTTTACCTGAAACAGCGTTCTGTGCTTGTGTAAAGGCTTTTGATAAATTACCGTCATTTGATAAGGCACTTAATAACTCATCATTGATTTGATAAATTAAAGTATTCAAATACCAAAAAAACTTAGCTAAGCCCATACCCGTATTATTGGCTAAATCTGTCACACCAATTTTTTCTGAATAAGGTTGCCATGAAAATAGTGAGTCATTAAGCTTGTTGATGTTTTGTGCGTCACTGGCTTTAAATGAGTTATCAGTAGTATTAGTATCGCCCGATTTCTTTTCTGCGTCACTTGTAACCTCATCTACCGCTTTATCAGCTTGCTTTGAAGCGTCATCAATTGCATTAAGTGTATCCTGATTAACTAACGTACTACTTGAACTACTGCTATCATCTGCGGACACTTGCGTTTGTGCAAAGCCTAAAACAAACAAAAAAGAAGCCAAAATAATCAGCTTCCGACAAAATTTGATTTGCATGTGTTTTCCTTTCATCATTTCAATCATCATGTTATTATTGTGTGTAGAAAAAGGAAGCAGCTCTAACTACTCCCTTTAACATCAATAGCCTGCTAAGCAGTGACTATTCGTTATATTTACTTTTTAAGTAATCACAACTCGGTCAAAAGGTGAAGTGGTTACTTTTTTGTTTAGAGTGTTAAATCAAAATTAGCCCCAATTAATTGCAACACTTGGTATAAATCATAGTCACTCATATGACCAATTAATTTTGCCTCACGTTTTACAGAATCCATCGGGATTGGTTGTAACGTATTCACCTGTCCGTGCACTTTCTCGTACCCAACAACATTAAATCGCGTAGGAATATTTTTAACCGAGCTTGTAATAGGTGCTACAATAATCAAATTAGAAACCATATTGTATTTATCTGAACTAACTACTAACCCTGGTCGTCGCTTTTGAATTTCCTGCCCAACAGATGGATCAAAATTAATGACAACAAAATCTCCTTGCTTAAATTTAGTCATCAATAATATCCTCGACCATCACTTCTTGCTCATTAATCAATTCATTTTCTTTCAACTTATCAAATGGGTTACTGAGTTTCGGTGTGAAAATTAGCGAGTTGTTCTTTTTAATAGCTAAAAATTCTTGACCAACTGCAATACCTAATTCTGATGGTAATGTCACTGCTACTGAATTACCCTGCTTACGCGCCTTAACAACTGTCATAGTATTACCTCCTTAAGTATAACCCAATTATACATGTATAATTGGGTTCAATCAAGTTTTATCATGGCTTATGCTTTCCCAATTTCAATCATCATGTTATAATTGTGTATAGAAAAAGGAATTAGCTCGAACTACTCCCTTTAACATCAATAGCCTGCTAAGCAGTGACTATTCAACTAGTTAGTTAATAACCACGACCCGCGAAGTCGAGTGGTTATTTTTTTTGTTGATTTTTTATCAACTCAACAACCAATGCTAGCAAGGCAACTATAAAAGTGCCAAACATAAACATGAGCTGTAAAGCGTCTGAAACAGACACCAGGCTTTTCCTTTCCTAGAGTTCGTGTTTATAGGTTTTACACCATAAGCACCACCTCTTTTCTGTTGAAAGAATAGCCACCACTTAACTTAACTATTGAAGTGAACCCCAATAGTTGGACAAAATAGAATTAACTAGCGGACTCAGTGGTGAGTTGTCGATATTGAACCGGCGACAGACCATTGAGTTTTTGTTTGATACGGTGATTGTTGTAATAATTGATAAAGTCATCAACGACCACTTTGAAATCATGAA